>NZ_JADBTF010000238.1:0-21961 GCF_020246295.1 Microcystis sp. M090S1
TATACCCAATCCCTTTGGCAACTTCTAATGCTTCGGGTAACACTTCCGGTAAATAGGGAGCTAACCCGGTCAATGCCCTTGCACGGTAGTATTCATCCCTAATGGCTCTGGCAATTTCTAAAGCTTCGGGTAACAAACTTTCCGGTAAATAGGGAGCTAACCCGGTCAATACCTCTGCACGGTAGTCTTCATACCCAATCCCTCTGACAATTTCTAAGGCTGCGGGTAACAAACTTTCCGGTAAATGGGGCGCTAACCCGGTCAATGCCCTTGCACGGTCAGATTCATCCCCAATTGCTCTAGCAATTTCTAAGACTTCGGGTAACACTTCTGGTAAATGGGGAGCTAACCCGGTCAATGCCTCTGCACGGTATTCTTCAGACCCAATCCTTCTAGCAACTTCTAAGGCTTCGGGTAACACTTCAGGTAAATAGGGAGCTAACCCGGTCAATGCCTTTGCACGGTTGTATTCATCCCCAATGGCTCTGGCAACTTCTAAGACTTCGGATAATAAACTTTCCGGTAAATGGGGAGCTAACTCTGTCAATGCCCTTGCACGGTAATGTTCATTCCCAATCCCTCTGGCAATTTCTAAAGCTTCGGGTAACAAACTTTCCGGTAAATGGGGAGCTAACCCTGTCAATGCCTCTGCAAGCTTGTATTCATTCAATTGCCACACCAGTGAAATATCCTTCCCAATCCCTCTGACAACTGCTAAGGCTTCGGGTAACACTTCAGGGAAATGGGGAGCTAACCCTGTCAATGCTAATGCACGGTTGTATTCATTCTCAATCCCTCTGGCAACTTCTAAGGCTTCCGGTAACAAACTTTCCGGTAAATGGGGAGCTAACCCTGTCAATGCCTTTGCATCCCCAATCCTTCTGGCAACGGCTAAGGCTTCGAATAACAAACTTTCCGGTAAATGGGGAGCTAACCCTGTCAATGCTAATGCACGTAATGCACGGCCGGATTCAGACCAAATGGCTCTGTCAACGGCTAAGGCTTCGGGTAACACTGTAGGTACATAGAAAGCTAACCCTGTCAATGCTAATGCACGGTTGTATTCATCCCCAATAGCTCTGGCAACGGCTAAGGCTTCGTATAACAAACTTTCCGGTAAATGGGGGGCTAACCCTGTCAATGCCTCTGCACGGCGGGATTCATCCCTAATAGCTCTGGCAACGGCTAAGGCTTCGAATAACAAACTTTCCGGTAAATGGGGGGCTAACCCGGTCAATGCCTCTGCACGGCGGGATTCATCCCTAATAGCTCTGGCAATGGCGAAGGCTTCAGGTAAGATTTCTGGTAAATAGGGAGCTAACCCGATCAATGCCCATTCACGGTCGTGTTCAGACCCAAACCCTTTGGCAATTTCTAAGGCTTCGGGTAACAAAGTAGAAGTAAGATAGGGACTAATTGCTTTTAATCCTTCGGCTCTCCCAAAATCATCCTGATTTTGCCGTACATAAGCCAAACCCTGAGCAGGTGTCCAGATTTCATGTTTAATCAGTGCCGCAATTAATTCTGGTGGAATATTAGTCGCCAAACTATTAAGAGAAGTGGTGATTAAAGCATAACGAACCTGTAACCCAATAGACTTAGTAGGATTCTCAATAAAATGCTCCTCCGCCAGTTGCCACGCCCGTGAAACATCCTTAATAAAAATTGCCGTTTTCCCTTCCCTTTCACATTGACTATACCAACCATTATGACCTTCTGCGGTTTCTTCCCTCAGTAATAGATGAATCTGGGCTATCTGTCCCGCTTTTTCCAAATGCCAGAGCAATTGATTATAAATGTAGCCATCATCCTCTAAACTGTGCCAGTTTGATCCCCCTAAATCCCCCTTACTAAGGGGGACTTCCACCTCTTTTCCCCCCTTTTCAAGGGGGGTTAGGGGGGATCTCTCCTTTTCAAGGGGGACTTCCACCTCTTTTCCCCCCTTTTCAAGGGGGGTTAGGGGGGATCTCTTAATCTGTTTTTGATACCGTTGTAAAAGCTGTTGATGTGCCTCAGCCATTGATAACCCTAACCCCGGTAATTGATAATCCGTTTCAGGATGAGGAGACGCTAGGATCAGATTTCGGGCTAAATCATGTAACAAATCATGGACGCGATAACTCGTTAATAGTTCACTGGAAACCCCCGTTAATAATAAAGCCTTACCCCGTAAATATCTTAAAGTTTGTCTCGCTTCTCTAACCTGACAATCCCATAAAGTCGCCGCCATTTTTTCCGTAATGGTAACATCATCGGGTAACACCCCTAACCAGCTAAATTGTCTCAATCTTTGCCCATTTAATCGCTTTAAACTGAGATTAAAGCAAGCAATTAAACTATAATGTTTTCGTTTTTCTTCATTGGCAGTATCTCCAGCTTCCAAGCGATCTAAAATTTCTAAATGAGCGATTTCTGCCCGTAAATCTTCGATTAATTCAGCCCAAGGAATCCCATCTTCAATTTGTGCCGCCGTTAACTCCAAAGCTAAGGGTAAATAACCGACAATTTTGGCTAATATTTTGGCTTGTTTCTGATCTGCTAAATTTAATTCATGCTTTAAATAACCCGTTAATAAGGCTAAAGATTGGCTTTCCGTCATCACATCCAAATCATAACGAATTGCCCCTTTAACGGGAACTTCCCTAGTGGTTACTAATAATTTACAGTGATTTACTGCTACTCTAAAAGGATCAATATCTTCCACATTCCAGAGATCATCTACTACTAATAAAGTCTTTTTATCTGCCAATAAAGTCCTCAAGTGTAAGGATGCCGCATCAATACCCGTCGGCTTAAAATTATAATCTCCTAAAGCTTGAATCCAGCCATGAAGAAAGGATAAAATATCTGGTTGTTGTCCTAAAGTTGCCCAGAATATCCCATCAGGAAAAAAAGCTTGAACCTCTTTTTCTTGTGCTAATGCCGCCGCTAAAGTGGATTTACCAATCCCTCCTAATCCATAAATCGCACTAATAACTAAAGTTCCCGTTTTTTCCGTTATTTCTGACAATAAAAGTTTTTTTAACTCAATACTAACCTCTGGACGTTCGACAAAATAACTCGGTTTAGGAGGAGCTTGATTGCGATAGGAAGAAGATTTTAAAGAAGCGGATATAACGGGTTTAGGTTCAGGATCAATATCATGGTTTTCTAATATCTCACACCATTCGGGATTGTCATAAACTCTTGCCAAAGATTCAGCTTCTAAAGATGCTGGACGATCTCTAATTGGCTGTTTAGATTGTACCCCAATCACTAACCCATTACAAACAATTGCTGATCCCGATGTTCCCTGCCAAGGTGACTGATCTTCTGCTAATCTTTCTAATTGTTCATCTGTGGGTTGTATGTCTTGACTATCTTTAATATTTAATAACAAACGGTTATGAGGAACACGATTAGCCACATCAATAGTTCCCTCAATATGTAACCCTGTGGCGTATTTTATCTCATCTTCAGAATACCGTAAAAATAGAGGAAATCCCAAAAATTCAAATTCAACTTTTTGGGTGCTACTCGCATCAGGTAACAACCCAAAGTCTACAGGATCACAAGTTTCGATAGTTTCTGGTAATTCAACTAAAGCTATATCTATATTATCCGGTGCTTTCCAAATTACTTTAGCGTCTATATCCTGCTTATCAGAATAGTCTGATGCTGATCTAATTCGTACTTTACAGTCGTTACTATTATCAAATAGATGCCGACAAGTTAAGAGTAAACGTCCCCCAATTTGATAGGCAGTGCCGTATTTAGGGGCAACAATTTCTAAAGCGCGATCGGGTTGGAATTGGGGCATAACTTATCGGATTGATGTAACCTATTCTTCTGGGATGGCGATGGGTTACGCTTCGCTAACCCATCCTACAAATTAACTGCTTTGGGGGCAAGCATTGCGTCCCTAGGGGTATAAAATTCTAATCGGGAATATCATCACTTGCTGTCTTGATAGGTCCTCCATCTTTCCCAATGGGTTTAAGGGGAATTTTAATTCTATGGGTTATCGTATCTTTATTGGTGACACCCCCACCCATTTCTACTACCCAAAATTTCAGCCCACCTTTGCCTTCTTTCGACTGCTCAACCACAAATTGAACCTCTAATTCAATTTCACCCACTTCAAAGCGAATCTGCTCACCCTCAGAGGCTAAAATAGATTTACTCAGTTCAACCCGCAATGCTTCTAAGGTTTCTCGAAGTCCAACTTTATTGATGTCCATAATTCTCTAGTTATTTTTGAAGGATGCAGACAAAAACCCTTTCAATTCTATCGTTTTTCTGAAACTTTAGGGCGGACGGATTGCCTTTCCCAAATGACATAATAGCCCAACCCGATCGCTAAGGAAAGCGCGGGTTGGGAAAAGACATCGACCTAATATTATCTCAAGACTAAAATGACAAATTGAATTAGCATCGAGCTATTTTGCCAATACAAGGTGTCAAGATCAAACTAAGGGGCTAAACGTTGCCTTTGCCAAGTACCATCTTCTTGACGATAATAACAGAGACGATCGTGAAGACGACTGGGGCGACCTTGCCAGAACTCGATTAAACTAGGAATTAGGCGAAAACCGCCCCAATGAGGAGGACGGGGAACTTCACGACCCGCATATTCTTCTTTTAGTTCTGCAAGGCGTTTTTCGAGGATATCACGCCCCGAAATCACTTCACTTTGATTGGAGGCCCAGGCCCCTAAACGAGATTCCCAGGGACGGACAAAAAAGTAATTATCCGATTCCTCCTCGCTGATTTTTTCTACAGTTCCCTCAATCCTAATTTGCCGTTGCAATTCTCCCCACCAAAACACTAGGGCTGCATTGGGATTAGCGATTAATTCCTGTCCCTTGGCGCTGTGGTAGTTGGTAAAGAGAACAAAACCGCGAGGATCGAAGTCTTTTAAAAGTACCATGCGGGCCCGGGGTTTACCCTCCGGGGAAATAGTGGCTAAAGTCATAGCGTTGGGTTCCAATCTTCCCGAAGATACCGCCCGTTCTAGCCATTGTTTAAATACAATGAAAGGATCGGCAGATGTTTCTGACTCTAGCAATTCTTCAAGATTGTAGTCCAAGCGCAGGTCAGCGATCGATATGTCCATGGTTTTGCTTGCTAAATTTTATCCTTTGAGATCCTACAAGATTCTACAATCATGACTATCACCTCGGCCAGTGATGCGATCGCCTCTCTTTTAGAAATGGCGGAACAGGGAGAAATTGACCCCTGGGATGTGCAGGTTATCGATGTGATCGATCGCTTTTTGGCAGAATTGGGGTTATTAAATGATCTAGATTTAGCCATGGCCCAAGCTAATTTACCCCAATCGGGACAGGCTTTTTTATGGGCTTCTATGTTAGTTTTATTTAAGGCTGATACCCTAGAAAGATTGTCTTTTGACCAGCAAGAAGAAAGTCTGATTGATGAGGAAATTAGCGAGTTAGAACGGGAATTAAGAACTTTACCCCGTTATCTAGAAAATCATATTCGCCGTCGTACTGCTGCCCCACCACCGCGAAAAAGACGGGTAACTTTGCAGGAGTTAATCACTCAATTACAACAGATTGCCCTAGAGATTGAAGCTTTACCGAAACTGCCTGTAGTTGTCCCGAAACCCCGGCCCCAATCCCGACGGGAAGCGGTACAAATTATCACGGAATTGGCCCACCAAGAAAACCTGACGGAATTGGCAGCGGAACTGGACTTTTTTTTGCAGAGAAAGTTTTTTCAATTGGAGAAAAAGGAGATAGAGTTTGAGTATTTATTAGATTTATGGCAAGCAGAAAAGCCCTCTAGTCACTCGGCAACACAGGAAAAGGTGGCGATTTTTTGGGCTTTACTTTTACTGGCTTCTCAATCAAAAGTGGAATTAAAACAAGAGGATTTTTATCAGGATTTGAGTATTTCTTTAATTACTTCATCGGCGAACATCCCTTGCTAGTATATTTATACTACTAGGGCGCAGAATCTGCGCCCTAGATACCTTACTATCTTAGCGGGTTAAGGCCGCGCCTCTTTCGTACAAAGTGCGGGCATAATCGGTCCAAGTACCCTGGCCCCAATAACGGAAACAACTGGTTTGCACGAGCAAATTATAAAGCAGTGCCTCCAGATAATCGGGCCGTCGGGTGAAGCTAGGATCCGCCTGTACTAAAGGATCATATTTCTCGTGGAATTTAGCGCTTAATTGGTTCATCGGTTCGAGGACATTTTCGTAACCGCGCACCCAACTGAGATCATTGGTCCAAGATGCCCCATCCATGGTAAAACGGTGGTCGGACTGTTTTAACTCAGCGATCGCCTGTTCCACTGCTTCTGGGGTAGCGGCATCCGGATTAACTCGCTGCCAGATTTTATGCTGGTGTACGGCTTGAATTGGGGGATAATCTTGGGGATTAACGCCAGCGGCCTCGATTAACTCCAGATATTCCGTGCCGTTAAATCCTGCCACACTGGAACCCCCCTGCATTTCCCGCCAAGGATTGGGAAAATCGCGAGGAAATTCATTCATCATCACGCCACCATTTTCACCGTCGGCAATCTGGGAACCTAGGGAAGGAACCCAAACGCCGCCGATTTGCTGTTTACCGCGGCATTTGGCCTCGTGGTAGGGTTGCATTTGGGCGACTAATTTGGTGTCGGAACCCTGGGTTTTAATCAAAGCAGTAATCGCAATCACTTCACCCCGAGAATTGCGCGCCACCAAGCGATTAGGAATATATTTTTGTTCCTGACTCAATCCCGAACCGTCGAGATTTTCCACCGAGTGTTCCTGTACCAATAACCAACGATAGCCGCATTCTTTCAGGGCTTTAATATACTCGTAGAGGGTATCAGGATGGTTAGGAAGGTGCATTTCCGGGGGAGAGAACCCTTTGACTCGTTTCAGGGCATCGGGGCCAAAAATCGAGGCAAAATAGGTTTGCCATGCTTGCATCTGTAATTTTAGATCGGGAATCGGTGTGGAAGGAGCCACCGCATGACTCCACATCGTCCCCAACCATTCCACATAGGGTTGATATTGACTGTTACAGGTGATTAATTTGAGTTTATCGAGGATATCCTGCCGTCCCATCTGTACCAAACCCCAGAGGAGATTGCCGGAATAATCGAGCATAATCCGGGGATTACAGCCTTCCGCCACCAATTCCGGGATAAAATCGCCCATGCGACTGTAACACCAGGCAAAAACGCTGGCATTATGGTTATCACCATCCCCCTGATTCTCGAACATATGCTGGAGATTGCAGATTAATTCACCGTTAACACCCGCGGGGATGGTGGGTTGGTGCATATGCAAGGCACAGGCAAAACCAGCCTTAATATTGTCTAATTGGAGATTTGTTGTCGGTAAAAAGATCGGATCATCGTGATTAACAATCGCTGCGATTTCCTGTTCCCAACCGCAAATAGTCGGTAGTCCGGGGCGGATTTCCGTGATAGGGTTCGATTTCGATGATACGGGTGTAGCGATCATAATTTTTCAGGCGAATAGATTGAGATAGTTTGTCCCCACTCTCCCAGGGACAACTTTTTTTTACTGGCAACAGGTCACTCTTGACTGTTCACTGCTAACTGAGCTAAGAGCGCGAACTTTATCCTATCCCATTTATACTGAGAGTACCCCCTCTCCAGACACAAGCCTTCGTAACTCGTTAAAAATCAAGATGATTCTTTACTGAACTTAACCGATCCTCGCACTATGATCCAAACAACTATCCGCCCTTTTACCTGTAACTTTTAACCATGTTCTCGGCGACTACCGAAATTCTTGTTATCCTCTTCCTCATCCTCCTCAATGGAGTCTTTGCCCTCTCCGAAATTGCCATTGTCTCGGCGCGCAAAGTCCGTTTAGAACAATTAGCCAGAGATGATCGAAGGGCGGCGGTGGCCTTAAAATTGGCCAATGATCCCAATCAAATTTTATCGACGGTGCAGATTGGCATTACCCTAGTGGGAATCTTTGCCGGGGCCTACGGAGGAGCGAATTTATCGGTCAGTGTGGCGCAATTATTGGCGCAAGTTCCCGTTTTAGCCCCCTACAGTCAAGCTTTGGGATTAGGATTAGTGGTGTTAATTATTACCTATCTATCCCTAGTGGTGGGGGAATTAGTGCCGAAACGGTTAGGTTTAAGTAATCCTGAAAAAATCGCTATCCTCGTTGCTGATCCTCTCGATAAGCTATCGAAAATTGTTTCGCCCATTGTCCATCTTTTGAGTCAATCGACTAATCTGATTCTCGGTTTGTTGGGGATTAATACTAATAACAATGATTCCCCAATTACGGAAGAAGAATTGAAAATTATGCTTAAACAGGGAACCGCAGCGGGAACCTTTGAGGAAGCAGAACAGGATATGGTGGAAAGGGTGTTAGGATTGGGCGATCGCCGAGTAAGCCAGATTATGACCACGCGCCCAGATATTATTTGGCTAGATTTGGAAGATAGTGCCGAAATTAACCGCCAGAAGCTAATTGAGAGCAATCATAACCGTTTTCCTGTGTGTCAGGGCAGTTTAGATGAGGTTTTGGGGGTAATCGAAGTCACAGACTTATTGGCAGATTGTTTAACCGGTGAAAGTTTCGACCTGACGAAGGATTTACAACAGCCGCTTTTTGTGCCGGAAAGCACTAGGGGTTTAAAGGTGTTAGAATTGGTGCAGCAAAGTGGTCATCATATTGCCTTGGTAGTGGATGAGTACGGTGTGATTCAAGGATTGGTGACGCGCAAGGATATTTTAGAGGCAATTGTCGGCGATTTACCCCAATTAGATAATATTGAAGATGCTCAGATCGTGCAGCGGGAAGATGGTTCTTGGTTGATCGATGGGACAGTGGCGATCGAAGATTTTAAAGAATTATTTGAAATCAGTGAATTACCTGGGGAAAAACAGGGCAATTATCACACTTTAGGTGGTTTTATTATTACCCATCTTGGCAGGATTCCGGGAGCTGCCGATCATTTTGAATGGCAAAGGTTGCGCTTGGAAGTGGTGGATATGGACGGTAATCGCGTCGATAAGGTGTTAGTCACGCTCTTGTTGGATGATTTGTAAGTAATTGTTAGTAAACATCTAGATTTTTTCAAGCTTGTGAAGACCGATACAATTTTTTATCAACTCTTGCAAACCTTTCCGGGGTTAATTTTTGAATTACTGGGAGAGTCAACCCAGAAAGCTGAAAATTATCAATTCTCCTCCCGAGAAATCAAAGAATTAGCGCGTCGTTTTGACGGTATTTTTTTACCGACCACAGCAGCACCGGAACTAATTATTTACTTTGTTGAAGTGCAATTTCAGGATAAAAGTGATTTTTATTGGCGATTTTTAACAGAAATTGTCATCTATCTCAATCAGTATAAACCCGTTCAGGATTGGATAGCTGTAGCTTTATTTGCCTCCAGGGATATCGACAATAATTTTCCCTATCAACTACGGGGATTTGAGATAACGGGACAGATCAGACCTATTTATTTAGATGAATTAATCGATAATCCGGAGCCGTCTCTGGGTTTAGGAATTATTCAGTTAATTGTCGCTACACCCCAATTAGCACAGCAACGAGGAAAACCACTTTTAGAAAAAGCGATCGCTGAAATTGATGATCTAGTTTTCCAGCAAAAAGTTGTAGAATTAATTGAAAGAACCTTAGCCTATAAATTTACTAATCTTAGTCGTGCGGAGTTAGAAGCTATGTTCGGATTAGATGATCTCAGACAGACTCGACTTTATCAAGAAGCTAAACAAGAAGGTCGTGAAGAAGGTCGTGAAGAAGGTCGTGAAGAAGCTAAAACTGAAGCGATCGCTGGTTTACTAGCTTTAGGTTTAAGTATAGAACAGATTGCCACTGCTTTGCAATTAGAACTTACCAAAGTACAAGAGACAGCGGCCAAATTATCCCCCCCAAATTAGAAGGATAAATTATTAGGTTTCTCCCTGACTTTACCCTATTCATTCATATTACGATAGGTAGCCACTGCCGAGGGAGAAATGCGATTGAGATAACGGAAAATCCAATATTTTAAGACTGTATCCAAGATAACGGGAAAAGTGGCGATAAAGAGAAAATTAAACTCGCGATTTTCCGGTAAACCGAAATGACGACTTAACCCTTCTAGGATCACTTCCCAACCGTGGGGAGAGTGGAAACCGACAAATATATCGGTAAAGAGAATAATTAAAAAAGCTTTAGCTGAATCGCTAAGATTATAGAGAATGCCATCCAGAAAAGACTTGACAATCTCGATTTCCCGACGACTAAAAGCGATAACAAAACCAAAGGCAATCAGGGAACAAATATCGGCGAAAATATTAGCGATCGCATTTAAACCTCGTTGGCGAAATTCTTCACTTAGTACCGCCGCTTTTTTAGTAATTTCTCCCTCGATTTCTTCGTTAGATAATTTGGGTGCTAAACCAATCATACCTCGAAAATGTAAAGCTTCCTCAAATCTTCTCAATTCCGAAAAAGCTTCTTCTTCTAGATCCTGATTGATAAAAATAAACTGTTCCTGTTGTTGGAAATATTTATTAACCAAGGGGGTGATCAGGAAAGTTTTGGTTAATTGCTGGGTTAATAAAGGAACAATAATTAACAGTAAAATAAACTTGAGAGAAATGGCTGTTTTATAACGAGAATTGCGAAATCTTTTTAAAACTGCCTCCTCCGATTCCTCCGCTTGGGGATCGATTTCCTGCTTAATGCGATTAAAAGTATTGACAAAAGAACGGGGTAAAACTCCCGGTTTTTCCGTAGCTTTTTGGGATTTATTACTTTTGATCATTTCCTCATCTTCAAGACTACCCGCCGCTAAAAAAGAGCGATTTCTGGAAGTCTTATTTTTGTCTGTTTCCTGCTCAAAATTTCTGTTCTGGAGACTTTTGGGACCATCTTGAATATCTTCTTGCCAATAATTACCTTGATATTTTCCGATAACACTATCGATAAACTGAAGTTTTTTCAGACAAACATCTGTGGTGACAGTAATCACCCCATTATTAATTGTCGGTTGATTTGGTCCGAAGGTATTAACGATCGAGCGACTAGCTTTAAACTCCGTCAATCTGACTTTAATTTTTTGCAGATAACCTTTAACTTCTGCGATAAAATAGGAATTAGTGGTACTGCCATAATTCGAGAACTCCGCTGCCACTTTTCGCCCTTGAAAATGCTTGTCTTCTATCTCCTTAATCTTCAAAGCTGCATGATACGCCTCATCTAAAGAACGTTCAGGAGTTTGTAATAACCATTGATTAACACCTTGCAAAATCCGATTAAGATTCATAGGAAACAATTACTTCCACAAGGGAGAAAAGCTAGAGTACCGATCAGTCATCTTAACAAATACAATCCAGAAAAAACGATGTCAATCATACCAATTTGGATCGAAGGTGGGACTCGATCGGGAAAAACCACCGCTTTAGTCGGGGAATTTCGGCGCTGGGTGTCTCGCGATCGACCGAAATCATCGCCCCTTTCCCGATCGATCTTAGTTTTCGCTGCCAACGATGATAACAAACGAGAATTAGCCGATCGATTAGCCATTGCTGTTAGGGGTAGCTATCCGATTCTCTGCAAAACCCCTTTAGGTTTTCTCACCGATGAAGTCATCCTGTTTTGGCCGTTAATTTTCGAGTTTTTGGAGCTAAAAGCGCAATTTCCCCGCCGATTACGCCCAGAAACGGAACAGGAACTCGCCACCCGTCTCTGGCAACCAGCGATCGCTGAATTCTTCCAGCCTACTAGCATAAATGAATATCGTTTTGTCCGTCAAGTTCTCGATTTGTTACAATTAGCCGGCGCTAGTGGTGTTCCCGCAGAAAAGATACCCGAAAGATTAGCCGAC
Organism: Microcystis sp. M090S1; assembly: GCF_020246295.1. Lineage (NCBI taxonomy): Bacteria > Bacillati > Cyanobacteriota > Cyanophyceae > Chroococcales > Microcystaceae > Microcystis > Microcystis sp. M090S1. Next base: position 11,835 of record NZ_JADBTF010000238.1, read on the forward strand.
GGATTATCAGAAACAGATTTAAAACGAGTTTTAGCGATTAATGAGCAGGAAACACCAGAAAAAGTGGGAGAATTAATCATTCAATGGCGTGATTGGTCTCTAGAACGTGGTTTATTAAGTTATGGTATCATCTACGAACTCTATTGGCGCTATTTATTTCCTGATAGTCGTTATCAGCAGCAACTATTAAAACGCTTCCGGGGAGTTTTTGCGGACGATGTGGACGATTATCCGGCTATTGCCAAGGATTTACTCAGTTTTTTCCTCGATCATGATTGTTTTAGCGTTTTTACCTACAATCCCCAGGGAAAAATTCGCTTAGGATTAACTGCCGATCCCGATTATCTACAAAAATTAGCGGCACGCTGTCAAATTATGCCATTATCTACCACCGACGGGTTAGCTGCTCAGTTTAGCGAGACGGTTCTCTCCTTAATCAGCGACGGTAACTATCTTGGCAATCTTCCCGATCAATTCATCTCCCTGCAAACCACCTCTCGCGCCGAATTGTTACGGAAGACAGCCACAGCTATTATTCAAGCAGTCAAGCAAGGAGCAGTAAAACCCGAAGAAATCGCCGTTATTGCCCCCGGTTTAGACGAAATCGCCCGTTATAGCCTGATGGAAATTTTAACCGGTGCCGGGATACCCGTTCAACCCCTCAACGAACAACGACCCCTGATCAGTTGTCCTCTGATTCGGGCATTATTGACCCTTCTCGCCCTTGTTTACGCAAATTTGGGGCGTTTAGCCCCCCAAGAGGCCATAGCGGAAATGCTGGTGATTTTTAGCCGTTATCGCTGGGATGAAGAAGAGAATTTAATTCCCGATATCGATCCAATCCGCGCCGGATTAATTGCCGATCATTGTTATCAAGTGCATCCGGAAAATCCTCGTTTATTAGCGATCGAAACTTTTCCCCGTTGGGATCGCTTAGGACAAAAAGCTTGTACTGCCTACGAAAGAATTTGTCACTGGATCGAAGGGATGAAAAAACGGCAGCAGGAAGCGAAACTTTTCCCGATTTTTGTCTTAAATCAAGCGATCGAACAATTATTAAACGATGGGGAAAATTTGCCCTTCGATCACTTGGCAGCTTTACGAGAATTAATGGAAACTGCCCAACATTTTTGGGAGATTGATCGCCGTTTGCGTGAGAGTGAACCCTCTTTTCAAAGTCCCAGCGAAACTATTAGTCAGTTTATCCAACTTTTGCGCCGTGGTACAATTACTGCTAATCCCTATCCCGTGCGACAATTTATTAAATCTTCCTCAGCAGTCACCCTAGGCAATATCTTTCAATATCGTTCTTTTCGTTCTAGTCATCGTTGGCATTTTTGGCTAGATTGTTCCTCCCCACTCTGGGAACAAGGAGGTGCTGCTACTCTTTTTGCAGCGCCGATTTTTTGGCGAGAAAGTCCCTATCAACGCTGGACAACAGAAGCAGAATTAGAGGAAAATCAGGCACGTTTACAGAGAGTTTTAAGGGATTTATTGGCAAGGGTAAGCGAAAAAGTTATCCTCTGTCACAGTGATTTAGGAGTATCGGGAACCGATCAAACAGGACAACTTTTATCCTTAGTACAAGCGGCAAAAGAATATGATTAAGGACTAGAACAAAATTAACTTCTTGGTTAGGAGATGCAAAAGGCAATAGGCAATAGGCAAAAGGGGAAATAAATAATCAGTTTTTAATAACTAGATTTAGTATAAGGCCTTTTGGGGTTGTAAATTAAAAACTACCAACTCCGAACCACAAAAGGGTTCTATCCAGCGTTCACAGTTTTGCTGATCCGCTAAACTTTTGATTAATGATACCAGTTGATTTTTGATACCTTGACATTTAATCGTGGGAACAATGACGGTTGTTTTCATGAAAAACTAATAGAGAATTAAATGAATAAACTGGGGGAAACATTGAAAATCTCTCCTAAAATTTTCCCTTGAGCTTTACTAATCGATCGCTTGCCATTAACAATTTCTGAAACCACACCCTTAGAACCAATTTTACCAACTAAATCAGCTTGTTTCATGTTGTTAGCTGACATTAAGTGTAATAATACTTCCTGCGGTGAAGCTGGTTCGGGTTGAGGTTGTCTGGCATCAAAATCCTTAATAATTGTCGCCATTAATTTAACCATCGCGGTTTCTTCTGGTAGTCGATCCTGTTTACTAATTAGATTAAGCAGAAGATGACGAGCTTGCTCATATTCTTCCTCATTTTCAATAATCTTGGGTTGAAATTTAGTCAACAGTTGATTATAAATATTTTGGTCAAGTGCTAGGGTCATTTTTTTTAGGGGTCAGTTTGATGAGTTTTTGTTTTTTTTATCGAGGGTAATTACCCTCGATAATTAGATTTAATTAATCCTCTAATAGCTAAAATTTGTACTTATCATATTCGGCATGAGTAAGGATAGTTTCGTAAAAAAACAACTGTAAAGAATAATCAATGGTAGTAATTAACCGATAGGAATTGCCTTTGATATTAAAAACCGTTTTTCCTTTAACATAATCTGTGGCACGATAGGTTTGCTTAACTTGTTCAATATTACTCCATTCTGCTGATTCAACTGTTCTAATCCAACTTTCAATCGCACGCTCGGTATCACCATGTTTTACTGCCTCCTTTCTTAGAGCATTTGTACAAATTAGTTACATTCAGACCTCATTGGGGTTAACTCATCTATGTTCTCATTTTGAGAACTATTTTATCAAGCCACAAGGATTCATGTACACATTTCTTGACTTTTTTTGACAAAATCGCCTGTAGACAAGTGAGTAGAAGTATTCCACTTTATTGATTCTGTAGGATAGATTTTGAACAAATCTCTAATTTTGTTAAGCTAACTTAAACCAGCGATTTTAACCAACCGTACCAAGCATCTAAACCTTCTCCAGTGGTAGCGGAAACTTGAAAAACTTTCAGATTGGGATTAACTTGATAGGCGTAATCTAAACAGCGATCGAGGTTAAAATTAACGTAGGGCAGTAGGTCTATTTTTGTCAAGATCATGACTTGAGAAGCGTGGAACATATAGGGATATTTAATCGGTTTATCTTCTCCTTCGGTGACGGAAAGAATGACGACTTTGGCATTTTCTCCCAAATCAAATAAAGCAGGACAAACTAGATTACCAACATTTTCGATCATCACTAAAGAATTCATCGGTGGATCGAGTTCGATTAATCCTCTCTCTACCATTGATGCTTCTAAATGACAACCTGTTCCGGTATTAATTTGGATAACCTGACAACCGGTTTCACTAATTTTTTGGGCATCATTAGCTGTTGCTTGATCTCCCTCAATGACACTGATAGGAATAGCGGTTTTTAAATCGGCAATTGTGCGAGTTAAAAGGGTAGTTTTTCCAGAACCGGGGGAAGAAACCAGATTAAGGGCAACAGTTTTTCTCCCCTTCAACCAGCCGCGATTTTGTGCCGCTAACAGATTATTTTTTGCCAGCAGATTTTGCTCAACTTGGAGAATGCTACCATGAATTTGAGCGTGAATTTCCGCGGGATGATGGGGATGCTCATGCTCGTGATCGTGATGGCTATGACTAATAACAGTACCATCGGCTAAAATATGTTCATGGGTTCCCGTTTGCGGATTAGTTACCGTCACTTCCGAGTTATCAGAACAACCACAGGTTACACACATAAGGATTCTGTCTCCAACGATTTGAGATTTAATTCTTGACCCTGTAAAATGACTATATTGCGACTACCACATCGATCGCAGATTCCGTAGGGATATTCTAGTTCTAGCTCATTTCCGCAATCTTGGCACTGTCCTAAACCGGAAATTTCCAGAATCTCTAACATTGCCCCCTCTATATTAGTACCTTGACAACAGGTATCAAAACAAAAAGCGATCGATTCTGGCATAATTGCCGTTAGTTTACCAATCTCTAACACCACGCGCCTAACTTTCATTCCTCGCGAGTGTTCTAAAGCAAGTTCAATAATATTTTGGGTAATTCCTAGTTCGTGCATTTTCAGTTATCAGTTATCAGTTATCAGTTATCAGGGAACAGGGAATAGGGAATAGGGAACAGGGAACAGGGAAATTTCAACTAAAACCCCAAAACCCCAAAACCCCAAAACCCCAAAACCCCAAAACTCCAACTATCTGTTTTTTTAGTTTTCACTTTTTCCTTTAAAACTGTCTCCTGTCTAATTAACATATTCTCGGTAATTGTTCACCGACTAACATATCGAGAATCCTTTTAGTGCCGAAAGCGGTTTTTAAGTAAACTAAATTGGGGGGAGAAGCGACGACTTCCCCGATACAAGCGGCATTTTTGCCGTCAGGATGGGAACGCATCACTGCTAAAACGCGATTTTCCGCCTCTGGTGGCACGACAAGGACTAATTTCCCCTCATTTGCTAGATAAAGCGGTTCTAAACCCAATAATTCGCACATTCCTCGCACTTCTTCCCGGATGGGGATCGCCGTTTCCTGCACCTGTATTCCCACCCCTGAACTTTGGGCGAATTCGTTTAAAACCGTGGCTAATCCGCCTCTAGTGGCATCCCGCATCGCTTTAACTTCCGGGCAAACTGCCAGAATTGCAGAAATTAAAGAATTCAGTGCTTGACAATCGCTTTCAATTGTGCATTGCAGGTCTAATTCGCCCCGGGCAATCAGAATGGCGGCACCGTGATCCCCCAGAAAACCGTTAATCAAAATGCGATCACCAACTTGTAAATTATTGGCACTGGAATGGATTCGGGCCGGAATTACCCCCACTCCAGAGGTATTAATAAATATTTGATCCCCTTGTCCCCTGGGAACGACTTTTGTATCCCCGGTGACGATTTTTACCGCTGCTTTGTCGGCGGCTATTTTCATGCTGGTAACGATGGTTTTTAGGGTGTCGATAGATAAACCTTCTTCGAGGATAAAACTACAACTGAGATAGAGAGGAATTGCCCCACCGACAGCCAAATCATTAACGGTTCCATTGACTGCTAAACTGCCAATATCACCCCCCGGAAAGAATAGGGGAGAAACCACATAGGAATCGGTGGTAAATGCCAAGCGATCGCCTATTTTAGCCAAATCTTTAATCTCAAATCGGGCTTGATCTTCAAGGGGTGCCAGTAAGTTATTATCGAAGTTATTAACGAATATCTCGTTAATTAAATCCCGCATTGCTCTGCCACCGCTGCCATGGGAGAGAGTGATATTTGTGTCGGTAATTTTTGTTTTTTTAAATTTTAAAGAAGCTGAAGGAGTGCTAGTCATAGGTGAGGTAGGAAGTTTTCGTTTTGGGGAGTCGGTGGTCGATAGCAAATTAGGTTAAACTTTATCTTGATCAGAAACGCTGTCATAGCTTACTGCTAGATTATCTTAATGGGTTTCTGGTATTTCTCGCACTTTTTCTACAGTTAAGTCCAAGGCTTGAGCAATTTGTTCTACCGTTAAACCTAAAGCCAATAAACGCGGCACAGATTCTAGTTTACCTTCCAGTTTACCTTCCAGTTTACCTTCCAGTTTACCTTCCAGTTTACCTTCCAGTTTACCTTCCAGTTTACCTTCCAGTTTACCTTCTTCTCGAACGTCTTGAAAATAACGGGTTTGTTTCAGTTCATCTAAACTAAACATGGCTTCTATCTCCCGGCGACTTAGACGTGGTAATTTATAAATAAGGATCGTTTCTATTAATTGTAGGAAGTTTTGCGGTTGGGTAAATTCAGTTCGCACTCGTTCAATAAGTTGTTTGGCTGTTGCCACTGCTTGATTTTCTTTAGCAATAATTAATTTTATGGTGGCAATACCCAGGGAATCTTGATTAATATCATCTAGTTCATCTAAATAGATTCGCGTCACTCTCCCAGATGTCAATAAGTCTTGATAACGTACAATCTTATCTGATTCTACCCGACGATGGGGATAAATGACCACCCCGCGCCAATCATTGTTAAAAGCAGTTTTACTGAGATATAAGAAGATTTCAGCAAAGAAACGGCCATAAAAATTCTGATCATCTTGAAATTGCACCTCGCAGAAATAAATAGGAATGCTAGGATCGGTAATATTGGGCAAAAATACGCCATCAATACGAAAAGCTAGTTGCTTGATTTCGACGGAATCAAAGCGGTAATTCTCGGCTTCTCCGGGGGAAAGGTTGATTAATTCAAAGAAAATTGACGGATAAGATTGAAAAAGATCATAAAAAATACTGTCGGTTTTCATGCCCGGACTTGTGGTGTAAACTATGCAAAAATATAGAGATAGAGAGTTTTCCTACTAATTAGCCTGATTATAGCAGTTATCTTTGCCAAAACAAATGCTAAAAGCTGGTCTGCAAAAAGCTAATAGCTAAAATAACTGACAACCGATCGAGTCTAAACATCTCCCCCATGTCAGGGCGCTATAGCTGACAATGAGTCGCTATAATAGAATTCGCCGATCGCTAACTTCTCCCTCGGTAAAATTTCTATGACTGGAAGACTGAACAAGCTACAACAAGATTTAAAGAACATAGAAACGGAAGTGGCAAATTTAGCCGAAAGAATGCGAGAAAAATACCGAATTTATCTTGATTTACTCGGTGAATCTCTCTATAAACAGGCGATCGGGGCAGTGTATTATATCTGTACCCGTTACTATGGGGGGGAATTTCTGGCCCTCTCCCACAGCAATCGTCAGAAACTACAAGAGGAGATCAAAGCTCTAGGACAAGAGACTAAAGCCAGTTTACAGCAATTGGGCGAGCAGAGCTTCGATCGAGGGGCATTTTCAGGGGTAGGATTGCCAAAAAGTCCAGCAGAGACAGTTAACACCCCAGATTTCTGGAAACTTTTTCTAGACAAACGGGAAAATCTAGCCGCAACTGGAGAGATTAATAACCCCGATATTTTACTTTATTGTTGTCGAGTGCTGGAAAAAAACTGTATCGAGATTCTCAATCATCTCTCTAAACAAATTAATCAGCAACTACAAAAAGCTTATATTCTTCCCCCTCATCTACCCAGTCAAATTATCGATATGGCAATTCAAGCGGGAGAAGAAGGACAATCCCTAGGTGGAGGAAATAATATGTTAAACATTCTAGTGGAAGCTAAAAACCCTGAACCAGAGGAAGAAAAAGATGAAGATGAAGATGAAGATGAAGATGAAGATGATGGGGATGAGCATGATTTTTCAAGTGGCAAAGTCACTAAAGTAACGGCGATTCATCTACGAATGGCTGAACTCGAATTTGCTGATACGCGCTTAAGTGTCGAAAGAAATCAAATTCGCTCCCTTTGGGAACAATTAAATCGTCTAGGGGAACAATATCATCGTATTCGCAAAGAATATACTATCGCTCAAGCGGAAGCGGCATGGCGCAGTAGTTGGTACGATTAATCAGTTATAATCAAACAGGGGTATCAGGGAAGCATAATACCGGGAAATTTGGAGTCAAGAGACAATTATGAAAGGGGAAATACCCGACTGGGTGAGATTACAAAAAGCCTTATCTGTAGAAGCGGAAAAAGGTTATCCCGATCTTCAGGGAAATCAGTACCGTTTTAGCGAGTTTTTCTGTCTTAGTTTCGGGGATAATCCTCCCGTGGGAATTTCCACCAGTGAGAGAAATCGCTGGCGAGAATTTGCCCAAAAATTTGCCCAATATTCCCAGTTTAATCCCAGACAAAGACAACAATTAGTCACCGAAACTCGCAATTTTTTGCAACAATTACGGCAAACTTTAGAAGCAACCCCCACCCCAAAAGAACCAGCTGTGGCGAAAATTATTAATACCACTCCCATCACGGCCAAGGCTAATTCTCCACGGCAAGTTACCCTCGAACAACCCTTGAAATATCTAGCGGAAGTGGGAGAGAGAAAAGCTGGTCTTTTAGAAAAATTAAACCTCCACAAAGTTGAAGATTTATTATATTATTATCCCCGGGATCATATTGATTACAGTCGTCAAGTCAATATCGCTAATTTAACCGAGGGGGAAACGGTAACTTTAGTGGGGAATGTCAAGCGCTGTAATTGTTTTACTAGCCCCAAAAATACCAAGTTAGCTATCTTTGAATTGCTCTTACAGGATCGCACTGGACAGATAAAATTAAACCGTTTTTATGCGGGAACTCGCTATACTAATCGTGCTTGGCAAGAAGGACAAAAAAAACTCTATCCCGTCGGTTCGGTGGTGGCGGTTAGTGGTTTAGTCAAAGCGGGTAAATATGGGTTAACTTTAGAAAATCCTGAATTTGAATTATTAGACAGTTCTGGGGCAAGTATTGAGTCCTTAAAAATCGGGCGTATTCTGCCGGTTTATCCCCTCACCGATGGAGTACCCGCCGACCTAATTAGAAAGGCTGTAGTCGCCGCTTTTGGGGCAGTAGAGGCGATAAAAGATCCCTTGCCTTTCGGTCTAAGAAAACAATACGGATTAATCGATTTAAAAACGGCAATTACTAACATTCATTTCCCTAATAATGCCGAGATTCTAAGTCAAGCGCGACGGCGATTAGTCTTTGATGAATTCTTCTTTTTACAATTGGGTTTTCTGCGGCGGCGGCAACAGTATCGTCAGACACAGAAAAGTGCTGTTTTTAGTGCTAAGGGTCAACTAATTGATCGATTTAATCAGATAATTCCCTTTCAATTAACTAATGCTCAAAAACGAGTTATTGAAGAAATTTTAGAGGATTTAGATTCTAGCACCCCGATGAATCGTCTTGTGCAGGGGGATGTGGGTTCTGGCAAAACAATTGTCGGAGTTTATGCTATTTTAGCGGCCCTACAATCTGGTTATCAAGCGGCATTAATGGCTCCCACGGAAGTTTTAGCAGAACAACATTATCGTAAGTTAGTTAGCTGGTTTAATCTCTTACATTTACCCGTAGAATTATTAACTGGTTCCACAAAAACTGCTAAACGGCGAGAAATTCACGCCCAATTAGAGACAGGAGAATTACCACTTTTAGTGGGAACTCATGCCCTAATTCAAGATGCAATTAATTTCCGCAAATTAGGTTTAGTTGTTATTGATGAACAGCATCGCTTTGGGGTACAACAAAGGGCAAGATTATTAAGCAAAGGAGAGTCTCCCCACGTTTTAACCATGACAGCAACACCGATTCCCCGTACTTTAGCTTTAACCCTGCATGGGGATTTGGATGTGAGTCAAATTGACGAATTACCCCCCGGCAGACAACCGATTCAAACCACCGCTTTAAATGGGAATCAAAGAAGGGCTGCCTATGATTTAATTCGGCGTGAAATTGCCCAAGGCAGACAAGCTTATGTGATTTTTCCCTTGATTGAAGAATCGGAAAAATTAGATGTTAGAGCTGCGGTGGAAGAATATCAAAATTTATCAGAAAAGATTTTTCCTAATTTTAATATCGGTTTACTCCATGGTCGCATGAGTTCCGCCGAAAAAGAGGAAATCTTAACAGCTTTTCGCGATAATATTCTGCAAATTATTGTCTCAACTACGGTTATCGAAGTGGGGGTGGATGTTCCCAATGCCACGGTGATGTTAATTGAAAATGCCGAACGTTTTGGTCTTTCACAATTGCATCAATTAAGGGGGCGCGTGGGCAGAGGTTCCCATCAATCCTATTGTTTACTTTTAAGTGGCAGTAATAGTGCTAATTCCCGTCAAAGATTGACGGTTTTGGAACAATCCCAAGATGGCTTTTTTATCTCGGAAATGGATATGCGATTTCGCGGTCCGGGGGAAGTTTTAGGACAACGACAATCGGGTTTACCAGATTTTGCCCTCGCTAGTTTAGTCGAGGATCAAGAGGTGTTAGTTTTGGCAAGAGATGCCGCCGAAAAAATTATGTTAGATGATCCCCATTTAATCACTTTGCCCAATTTGAAACAAGCCTTAGAAGCTAAATATCAACGGATGTTGGGAGCGGATATTTTAACTTGATTTAGATGTTCAGTGATCAGTAAACAGTAATACTAAATCCAGTTATTAAAAACTGATTATTTATTCTCCGTTTTGCATAGCCCATACTCAACGGATTTACTATTACTTCCGATTTTATCACTCAATCCAAGCCTTTGGGGGGTTCTACCCCCCAAACCCCCCGTTGGGGGCGTGGCGCCGCCCCCAAACCCCCCGCGCATTAGTTTTTCGGTGGGATGCTTACACGCA
>NZ_JADBTF010000239.1:0-14473 GCF_020246295.1 Microcystis sp. M090S1
CGGACAAGCTTTTCTGAACGGAACCCCCTAAGCCGAGTTTTCAAGGTGCTGTCCGCCCACTTGGTTTTCGAGACGGTCTTTTTAATTCTAACGTAAAGCCAACCTAGAACGGCGGGGTTTCCCACCCAAAATTTTCGATGACTCAACCGACCAGCTTGTACGTTCCGGTGCAGCGCTGTTGTTAGGTAGCGATTGCACTGCTGTTTTTAGCGGAGCGGAAGAAATCTTACCTGACCTTCCCACTCTTCCTCAAGACTACACTCAGCAATCAAGAGAATCTCTTCAATTGCTAACCCTACTGGGACACGACGACTAACTTCAAACAACCCAGGCATGAATAAACCTGATTCAAGACGTTCGTAAGCAAAAGTCGTCATGGTAGCAACATCATGGGTGAGAACAATACGTCCTTCTTGCGCCGCCCACGCCAAAACAGCGGGGTCATCGACTCCTGACAATCCCACATCTTGAACCCGCACAACGTCTATCTGTGAATTTTGACGAAGAATGCCTCGGACAATCTGGTTATTAAAATTTTCGTCAGCAAGAAACCGAATCATAATGGTTTAAACGTTTTGGATTCTCCTTGCCAACAATCGTTCACGGATTCCAATTGGATTAAAATGCTGTTCAACTTCCTGCCGATTTTTTTCTGACTGACGTTGACGTTCTGCAAGGTATGCATGAACTTCATCTCGGTGTCTGAGGTAGTAACCAATTGCTAAGTAGACATCCGGTAGTTGTAGAGATGGATACTGCTCTCCTATTTCTTCTGGTGTACACCCTTCAAGAAAAGCAGTCACAACTGTATCCAAGGTAACGCGAGTGTTAGCAACTCGTACAACGCCCTGAGAATCAGTAACTAATGGTGCTTTTTCAACAGCTATTGTTATTGTCATCGCTCATATACCTAATTTTCAAGTTTAGTCTTTCGCCATATCGCTACCAATTAGCCCTACTAACCAATTAGCCCTACTAATAGCACTACTGATAGATATTGGGCTGCTGCATAACGGCTTGGGCTTCAGCGGACGAACTTGCACCTTCACTTATCACCTACCACGTAAACCTCCGTTCCGCTGCAAGCCCTTGTTAGGTAAGTCTTCAAACAAACGGCTCATTTCAAAGTCAATATAGCGACTTAATTCAACAGTAGATCCATCCTTAAATGTTACACGGCATATACAGAGAAAGGATCCAAATGCAGATGTTCGGACACCTATAAGTCCATTATGAGCTTCTTCTCGAAAAATACGATTGCCCCAATGTTTGCCAAAATAAAACTCTGCATAATTTATATCTGAAAAATCGTTAGATTTATGTTTAACTAAGTAAATAAAAATATCGTACTTTTGTCCAGGTATTTCAGAAGGGCTTATCACATGAGCAATAAAAACCTTCCGGTTTAGTTCATAGATTTGACTTCGCCTTTTTTCCCAACTGTTTGTTTCTGAGCCTGTCTTCTCAGAAACACTTGGCAGAGTATTTCGACTAGCATCAATATTCTCTAGATCTCGAAGATCTTCTCCCAATTCAACTGGCCCTGCCTTTAATGAACTTCCCTTTTCGACTCGCTTGCGAACAGCTTCCAACAATCCACGACACTCGCGGTAAAACATTTTCACTGTCACACCGATCAGTGCAATCCATAGAATCGTTTGAAAAAGTAGTACATATGCACTTAAAGCTTTGAGAAATTCTGTTGACATGAATTTAACGTTTTAGAATTTAACTCTTTAAGGTGTTACCTAACTATATAGCGGTGTGCAGTCGTATGAGGTACAGTGTCACGAGCTATAAACCATGCTAGGCAAAGCTTGGTCTGTATCTCACTCAAGCGCTTACCGCTATATGATATACGGAAACTTTCCTTATACTACGCTAAATACGCACTTTTAAAAGAATCTTTCCGTATATTACGCTCAAGTGGAGTGATCGCGAGAAGTCTTCCGCATATCACGCCCAAAAGCGTGTTAGCCAGATTAGCGTACTGTAAACAGCACTAATTGTTGTCGTTTTTTAGGGGTGATCGGCAAGATTACTGTCAATTTACCCCTAGTTTTCTCTCTTGGCTTAGTCTGTAACCAATCTTTTACAACGCTGTAACTTGATCCCAGTGAATAAGTTAATCCAGCATTAGGCGATCGCTCCTCAGCAATTGAGAAAGTTTTCACAACGTCCAACGGTAGCCAGCAATTATTGTCCAGATCAGCGATCGCTGAATAATTGCCTCACGATTAGCATTGACGTTACCGATAATCATGGAAATAAATTTGCCCCCATCAAACCGACTCGATCAACTGCGCTCTTTTTGGTCCCTAACATCGGAAAAAATCCTCAATAAGGCTTGACAAACTAGCTAGACTTGACTTATAATTATTCTTATAATGGGAATCCGTGTCGCCCTGCAACCCCTCTCTTTTCAGGCCAGATGCAGAAGTAACTTAAAGATGACAGAATTTCGCATCGAGAAAGACAGCATGGGAGAAATTCCCGTACCTGCCGATAAACTTTGGGGAGCGCAGACCCAAAGATCCCTACAATACTTTAGTATCGGTGATAATCTCATGCCCCGGGAGATGATCGGGTCCTATGCCATTCTCAAAAAAGCCTGTGCAATTGTCAATCAGCAAAAGAATCGTCTCAGTCAGGAGAGAAAAAACCTAATCTGTCAAGTCTGCGATGAAATTTTAGCCGGACAACACGCGGATAACTTTCCCCTCTACGTTTGGATGACGGGAAGTGGCACCCAGTTTAACATGAACATCAACGAAGTCATCTCCAATCGTTGCAGTCAACTGACGGGGAATCCTCTGGGTAGCAAAACTCCCGTGGACCCCAACGATCATGTTAATATGTCCCAATCGACTAATGATTCCTTTCCCTCGGCCATGTATATTGCCGTTGCCTTGGCAGTCAAGGAAAAATTAATTCCCAGTCTGCAACTATTACGGAATAGTCTCGATGAAAAGGCGCAATTATGGGCAAATATAGTTAAAATTGGTCGCACTCACCTACAGGATGCCACCCCTTTAACCCTCGGACAAGAATTCTCCGGTTATGTGGGTTTATTGGATGATGGCAGCGATTGGCTAGAAAAATGTCTAGAAAAAGTCTATCGTTTATCCTTGGGAGGAACAGCAGTAGGTACGGGAATTAATGCTCCCCCAGATTTTGATCGAGATGTGGCTGCCGAAATCGCTAATCTGACTAAATTACCCTTTATTACCGCCCCTAATAAGTTTACCGTGCAAGGTTCCCACGATGCTCTAGTTTTCTTGAGCGGGGGATTGAAAACTATCGCTAGTTCCCTGTATAAAATTGCTAATGATATCCGTTTACTTAGCTGTGGTCCCCGTTGTGGATTAGGAGAATTACAGCTGCCGGAAAACGAACCGGGTTCTTCAATTATGCCGGGGAAAGTTAATCCCACCCAATGCGAAGCTTTATCGATGATAGCATTGCAGGTGATGGCTAATGATTTAGCGGTGACGATGGGAGGCGCCGGAGGACATCTGGAAATGAATGTCTATAAACCGCTGTTGATTCATAATCTCATGCAGTCTATCCGTTTGCTCACTGATGGTTGCGGTAATTTCTGTCAGTTTTTGGTTAAGGGGATGACTGCTAATCAAAAACAAATTGAGACTTTTTTAAATCAATCCTTGATGCTGGTGACTGCCTTAAGTCCCGTGATTGGCTACCAAAAGGCTGCCTACGTCGCTCATTATGCCCTAGAAAAGGATTTAACTCTGAAAGTGGCAGCCTTGCAACTGGGATACATCAAGGAAGCGGATTTTGATCGCATTGTTGACCCCGCTAAGATGGTCAATCCCTACGTTGCCGATGGTTAATTCTCTGAGGGGTTGACTACCGTAAAAATCAGAGGTCGCAGGCAGGCACGGATTCCCATTATATATATAAGTATAAGGCAAGCGGCGGGATTTGTCAAGCCCCGCCGGTGAAAATTTCCGCTAAACTTGGGTAATGATAGCGAAGAAAACAAACAGAAAAATCATAAATGCTGCTGCCATGCGGAAGAAGGATTTAGGAAGATTAATAACTTTCTCCAGTTTCAAGAAACCCACCAGAAAATAAGCGGCGATTGCCAGGAGAATCGGGATAACCACGCGCAAGATTGTGCCAAGGGGACCGGAGAAAAATTCACCGATTTTATAGCGGGGTGTATTTTCTTCCGCGTGAGGAGGAATAGTTACACTTGTCCAAGTTTCTCCCCCATCGGTGGAACGAAAAACTGTAGTTTTAGCGCCACCAAAACCGAATAAAGTTTTATCTTGAGCGTAATTAGGAGAAAACTGGACGGAGATACCAGAGGAAGGGATACTATGAATTTTCACTAGGGGTATTTTAGGATCACCAATTGATTTAAAAGTTTCTCCTCCATCGGTAGATTTAAACAAACCATCTCCCTGTAAACTAACTATTACCGTGCGATCATTAGCATAATCAGGAGAGATAGCAATGGTTTCTACTGATGCCTGCGGATTAAACCCTGGTTTCTCTAATTTTGTCCAACTTTTAGCCCCATCTTTGGTGACAAACAAACCAGAAATTGTCCCAGCAAAAATAGTTCCATCACTGGGATAATTGGGAGACATTGCCAACTGCACATTAGGGGTTTTTGATAGAGGTGTTCCTTGGCTGACATTTTTCCAAGTTAGTCCACCATCAACACTTTGATAAATACCCTCTTTTCCCGTGACAAACAAAGTTTTATCCTTAGCAAAATCAGGGGAAGCTACCATGGCAGGGGCATAATTACCAAAAATTCCGCCCACTTCACTGATATTTTTAACCGTATTTCCTCCATCGGTAGAACGAAATATTCTACCCTGCTGATTGGTGAGAAAAAGAGTTTTATCCTTGGCAAAATCTGGGGAAGGAACTATCCTCGGACCGCGGACTTTCTGATCGATTTCGATAATTTTCCAGAAATCACCACTGTTATCGGATTTGGCAAATTTATTGCGTAAAAACCCCGCAAAAATAGTTCTATCTTCTCCATAGTTAGGAGAAAAGGCAATGTCAAAGAAACGCCGGGGATCTTGTCCTGATTCTTCGGGATCTTTACCAAGTCGATAAACCTCTAAACCGCGATTAATTGGTGTCCAAGTTTCCCCTTTATCCCGACTGATGAAGATATTGCCTACATAATTAGCCATGACGACAGTGCCATCCTCGGCATAATTAGGAGAAACCGCCATGGCGATAACTGTTCCCCGGGCTAAAGTTTCTATTTCCTGCCATTGTTTGCCGCTATCTGTGGTTTTAAATAAGCCATTAAATCCCCCTAAAAACATCGTATCTTGAACTATTTTTAAATCCATAAAATGGGGAACTTTATAATCATCAGCCTGTTTATCTTTGGTTAAACCCTCGCTCATTTTTGTCCAACTTTTGCCCCCATCTTGCGAAACATACATTCCCTCATACCAAGTGATGGCATAAAGGGTTGAATTTTGGGCATACTGGGGAGAAATAACGATGTCTTCGATGATTTTATCTTTAATTCCTTCGTTAACAACTTGGAAGGTTTTACCATCATCAACGGTTTTAAAAATACCCGCTTCTTTTGTGCCGACAAAAAAGGTTTTGTCGCTGTCTAGATTAGGAGAAAAAGCAATTGTATCCACTGCCCCCACATTAGCGGGTAGGGGGAGATTCTGCCAAGTTTTCCCCCCATCGGAGGAAGTGTATAATTTACCCTGTTCATCCCCGAAAAAAATGCGATTAGGATTGTTGGGAGTAATAGCGAGAAAGGTTATCAGTGCCTTGGTGGGGAAAATATTTGACCAATTTTTACCGCCATCTTCGGTTAAATAAACCCCTTTTTCTAATCCCACTGCCGCTGCTATATTGGGATCGGAAGGAGCAATTTGTACGAAGTTAATAAAGTTAGTTGCTAAACCCTGATTAACTTTCTGCCAAGATTCCCCCGCATCTTCACTTTTATAAATACCATTGGATCTTGAAGCTAGATAGAGAATATTTTTATTGAGGGGAGATAGGGATAAGGAACTTAATTCCCCCGTATAATCTAAACCTTGAATTAATCTTGTCCAGTTGCTACCTCCATCCCTAGACTTATAAAAGTTATTTCGCACCAAGATATATACTGTATTATCTGTCTGGAAATCAGGAGAAACTTCCACTTGACTAATTACATCATGGGGACGATGGGCAAAAGCAGCATTACCCCAAAGACAAAAAACTGTAGCGATTATCAATAAAATGAGATTAAACTTGTGGGCGAATCTCAGCAAACTTTGGCGATTAATCATAGTTAAACTGCTAATATCGAGGATAAAAATTGACCTAATCTAGCAAAGGGCGATCAAAATTTGAACAAGGGTTCTGTAAGAGCATAGACGAAAATGGCTATTATAACCATTACTAAAATCAGGCTTATTTGCTATCAGCATAGATCAGAACCAATCTCTACACTTTGATTATTGTAGAGACTCATTGCCTTTTGTAACCCTTGTTTGAGACCAAGTTCGATCGCTTTTCTGGACAAGTCTAACACTTTCAAGATCACTTGGTTTTCTTGGGGGGTGAATCGGCCTAAAACGTGGGAAATAGTCGCTTTTTCGGTTGATTTACCGATTCCTATGCGTAAACGAGCGAAGTTTTCCGTGCCAACGTGGGCAATCATCGATTTAATACCGTTGTGTCCGCCCGCCGATCCCGATAGACGGATTCTCAACCGGCCTAGGGGCAGATCCATATCATCGTAAATGACTAAAATCGACTCTGGAGCTAGTTTATACCAGTCCAGCACCGCTCGCACCGATTGCCCGGAGCGATTCATATAGGTTTGGGGTTTCAAGAGACGAATTTTGCCCGGGAGAGGACCGTCACCTTCGGCAATAAAACCTTGAAATCGCTTGTTTTCCTGCCAAGACAGCCCCCAATCCCGTGCTAATGAGTCCACAACTTCAAAACCGATATTATGACGGGTGCGATCATATTTGGGTTCAGGATTACCCAAACCGATAATTAGCTGAGGAATGATTAAATTAGGGGTTTTATCGGAATTCATAGGGGAAAATCGGGTTTTTAACCATGACCCGACTCTTATTATCCCCGAATTAGCACTCCGAGCGCTGGAACAAAGTTTCTAGATAAACCTTGGCACAGCTATTTTGCTCCTCAAAATTCATCCTTTCGGAGGATTGACAATTAAGTAGAAAAAATGATAAAGCCGCCGTAAACACACCATCTTGATCCCAACCGGGGTGAGTTTCTAGATATTGTTGTAGGGATTGGTGGAGGATTTCGGGGATTTCTGCCAAGATACTGACTGATGTATTCATATCGTTTACCTCTGAATCTGAAGTGGGGAAATCCCTGACTGGTGCAGTGGACAGTAAGGACTATTGTGAGCCAAGTTGGGGGGAGTTGCAATATTACCAGATGTAAAGGAATGCTTTAGAAAAACTTAATATTTACGAGGGAATAAGGGTTAGAGCTAGATTTTATTTACTCAACTTAACAATAACTCAGTATCTATCGATGGGAATTTTGACAATCAAGATTAATTTTTTCTAGAAGCAAGTGCCGATTCTATCGCTGTTGCCTGTGGAAAAGTCTGGGTAAACTGTGGAAAACTTGGGAGTGAGTGGGGAAATACCGGGGAATGTATGGGGGAAAACATTGGGGAAAAATAAGATTTGCAAATTTTAATCCGTAGTGATGCTCAAGACTACTTAGGCACTCTTGCCAGAGTACCTTTTCTAGCTGAATGCTGGCTGCTATGCTTTTACCACCAATACTGAACAGGTAGCTTCTGCCACCACGAGACTACTAACAGAATCTTCGATCACCCGTTGAACTCCCGTTAATCCCCGACTGCCGATCACGATCAGATCAGCATGATAGATATTAGCTAAACGAATAATTTCCTCCGCTGGATCACCAAAGATGACCTCGATTTCACTAGGGGCAGCAATCTGGGATTGATAGCAGCGCAATTGATCTTCAATGATCTCACGGGAGGGGTGAGGGCGATCAACTGGCGATTCATCTCCCTCCTTGCCGAGGATATGGGTGAGGATGAGGCAAGAATTTGCCGTTAGAGAAAGGTAATTCAAGGAATGAAGGACTCGATCCGATAATTCCCCACAATCTAAGGCAACAACGATATTTTTAAACATTTTGACTACATCCTGCCGCTAAACAAACTTCCAATTAAGATTCCGGAGCAAAAAATCTTTGATTCTGCCATTATGCCTAGATGACAATTTTATCGGTTATTGCGCTCGGTTAAGATTTCGTACCCCGTGGCGGTTACTAAGACAGTATGCTCAAACTGAGCGGAGAGAGCATTATCCATCGTCACCACCGTCCAACGATCGCGCAAAGTTCTGGTATGTTTAGATCCCGCGTTGACAATTGGTTCAATTGCCAGAGTCATCCCGGTGCGGAGTTTGACATTGGGTAACTGATTAGTGCGAAAATTAAATACCGAGGGTTCTTCGTGGAGATTTCTGCCGACTCCATGGCCGGTAAAATCTTCTACCACCTGGAAACCGTTAGCTTGAACGTGATCTTCGATCGCTCCCGCAATATCGAGCAGATAATTGCCCGCTTTTACCTGATTTATGCCTTTATATAAAGCTTCTTCCGCTACGCGGATTAATTTTTCGGCTTTGGGAGAGACGGAACCGATAGCGATCGTGATACAGGAATCCCCATGATAACCTTGGTAGTAGGCCCCCGTATCTACCTTTAACACAGAACCGGCCTTGAGGCGTTTTTTCGGGCTAGGGATACCGTGAACGACTTCGTTATCGACGGAGGCACAAATCGAGGCAGGAAAGCCATAATAACCTTTAAAACTGGGAGTAGCACCCATTTCGCGAATACGTTTTTCCGCATAGACATCCAGATCCGCCGTCGTCATCCCGGGTTGAGCGATCTCGGCGATTTCCTTGAGGACTGTAGCGGCAATTTTACCCGCTTGTCGCATAATCACGATTTCTGCGGCGGATTTAGTTTCGATTCCCCGGCGGCTTTTCTGTACTCGCGGTGAACCTACTTGCTCTGGAGTTTTAGTTTCGGGAAAAAGCAGCTTGGTTAGGATGTTCATGGAGAGTTGGCTGTCGAGTCTTTACTTAACTTAGCATTTTCCCGGCGATCGATGACTGCTCTGGAGAAATCAAAAATCTTCCGTTAGGTGAGGAGACAGGAGACTCCGAGACAGGAGCAGGGAGCGGGGAGCAGGGAGGTGGGGAGATGGGGAGATGAGGATAAAAAAGACAAGAGACAACTATCCTAGCCATAAAACCGAAAATTATCGCAAATTTATCTGAGTTTTAAGATATTTTGAGCCGATAGCACCTCGAGAACTTACTTTTGCAGGAGGTCTAATACCAAATCCGGTTATTAAAGACTGATTATTTATTCCTCCTTTTGCCTCTTGCATGAGTGCCTATCCTCATAAGTGGCCTATAATCAACGGATTTAGTATAAGGGACATTTAGAAAAGCTATAGTAGGGAAAAGGCTATTTTTCCGGCGAGGTGACAATTTATGGCAGTCAAAAAAGAGTTTTCCAGTTTTCAGCAACTGTTGCAAACCACTAATCTCCCCGTGTTAGTGGATTTCTATGCCACTTGGTGCGGTCCTTGTCAAATGATGGCTCCGATTCTAGAACAAACGGGAATGTATTTCAAAAATCGCCTACAAATTGTCAAAATTGATACAGACAAATATCCCAATTTAGCCACTAAGTACGGTATTCAAGCTTTACCGACTTTAGTAGTCTTTAAAAATGGTCAACCGATCGATCGAATCGAGGGAGTGGTGCAGGTTAACCAACTGGTTCAACATTTACAAACTCTGTTGTAAGATAATTTTGAACCAGAACTAGGAGTTAGTGCCATGGCAAAGGCGATTTGGAATGGTGCAGTGGTAGCGGAAAGCGATAACTGCGAAATTGTCGAGGGAAACTACTATTTTCCCCCCGATACCATCAAAGCTGAATATTTTCAACCCAGTAACACCCATACCATTTGCTCTTGGAAGGGAGAGGCTAGTTATTATACTCTCAGGGTAGATGGACAGGACAATAAAGATGCCGCTTGGTATTATCCCGATCCTAAACCAAAAGCCCAAAATATTAAAGGATATATCGCTTTTTGGCGAGGTGTGAAGGTTGAGAAATGATCGCCATCTACCCCGGCAGCTTCGATCCAGTTACACTCGGTCATTTAGATATTATCGAACGCAGTGTGCCACTATTCGAGCGAGTAATCGTGGCAGTTCTTTGCAATCCCCATAAGAACCCCTTATTTACCGTCGAAAAACGCATAGAACAGATCAGTTACTGTACAAAACACCTGAAAAACGTTGAGATAGACAGTTTTTCAGGATTGACGGTTGAATATGCCAGATTGAAAGGCGCTAAGGTGCTGTTGCGGGGGTTGCGGGTCCTCTCAGACTTTGAAAAAGAACTGCAAATGGCCCATACCAATAAAACCCTCTGGGAAGGGATCGAAACGGTTTTTTTAGCCACCACCAAAGAATATAGTTTTTTAAGTAGTAGCGTGGTTAAAGAAATCGCTCAATTCGGTGGCTCCGTCACCCATCTAGTCCCAGAAAACGTTTCTAGAGATATTTACTCATACTACAGTTAACATACTAGAATACAGCAATGAGGACGATCTGAACCTATGGCGCGCCGAGAACCTAATGATCGCAGAAAAGCAGTACCTAACACTTCTAATAGTGGGGTTCCCAGTCCACCCGTCGATTTCGATATCTATCAGGATTTGGCGCGTCTGCAAGAGATGATTTTTGATAGTTTCCATATCCCCCTCACCCGTTGGACAATCATCGATGAGGGACAGATATCCGAACAGATCGATCTCATCTATGAAACCGTGCCACCAGCAGTACAGAAAGCTTTAGCAATTTTGCAGGAAGAACAGGAAATTATCACTAAAGCAGAAGAATACGCTCAACAAGTCCTTCGTTCCGCTCAACAAAGGGCTGCCCAAATTCTCGATGAGTCCGGTATTATTCAACAAGCAGAACGGCAAGCGGCCCAAATTCGTCAACGGGTTCAGCAGGAGTGTGAATCCTTGCAACAACAAACCCTCGATGAAATCGAACAGATGCGTCACAGCACCTTGCAGGAAGTGCAACAGTTACGACAAAAAACCCAAGCTGAATGTCATGAAATTCAAAAAGGCGCTGACGACTATGCCGAAGCGGTTTTAGAACATCTCGATCGAGAATTAGGGGAAATGTTACAAGTTATTCGCAACGGTCGTCAACAGGTAAGATCGAAACCAACATCGTCAAAAAATCTACCCGGAGAACGTCCTTAATCAGTGATCAGTGATCAGTTATCAGTGATCAGTTATCAGATGTAAGTTTTAAGTTAATTAGTTAGTTAGTTATCTTCATCTTTATCCCTGATTACTGTTTACTATTTACCGCTCACTGAAAAGAACCAAACCCCGAATCCCTCACTGATAACTGATAACGGAATTTCATGAATAACCCCTCCTCGAATTCCCATCTATTCGGACGCTTTGTCAGCGGGTTATTCAGCTGGAAAATTTGGTTATTTGTCCAGATATTTCAAGGCAGTAAAAGCTTTTATCGATTCCTGTATCATTATTTATATCGTCGTCCTAAAATCGATCGCATTCTCGGTAGCGATGTCGTCTATATTCCTGAGAAAAAACTTTATAGCATTCCCCTCGATGTGCTGAAAATGGAGCGGCAAATGGTTAATAGTGATCGCCAGCAGTTGACTTCTATTACTACTTGGAAAGTTAAAACGATTCATCCCACCATCACCGAAACCGAGATACAATTCCACGATATTACCGTCGATTTACAACAGGTACACCTGATTAAATCAGACCTTAATAACTACGATTATACTAACACTCGCCGCTTGGCTCCTCTGGTGAAAACCTTACTTTTTGAAATTAACCCCAAAATTGCCAGTTTAGTAGAAAAGAAAAATCAATTACATAGACTGCGAAATCTGGCCGCATCTTCCGAAATTTTTCATTCACAAACTCCATTATATGTTCGAGCAATTAATCAAGTCCAGCTAATTATTGATCAAGCGGAAACTTTGAGACAAGAATGTTTAAAATTTATCCGAGAAACCCTGATCGAACGGGAATTAGTGCAATCCGATATCGATACCAATCTCGTTGATTTGCCCCTCGATTTTGCCAGTCAATATCAACTAATTCAAGAAAAATATCAACTCTGGAAAGAAGAAGTACAAGCTTATTTTGAATTAAAAGATTCTTCTCTACCTAAAAATTAACTATGACCATCAGTATTCAGTATTCAGGAGTTAGGAGTCAGGAGCCAGTATTCAGGAGTCAGGAGATTATTTTTATTTATTCTCCCTTTTGCATGAGTGCATGAGTGCATGAGTGCCTCTCCTGATATGTAGCCTATACTCAACGGATTTAGTATTATGTCTAGTTTAACGGCAATTCGTGAACATATTTTTGCTTGGGGAAAACGCACCTATATCATGGGTGTTTTAAACGTTACTCCCGATAGTTTTAGTGATGGGGGAGAATTCGACAATGTTGAAAATGCCCTGCTACAGGCGATGAAAATGATCGAGGCTGGGGCTGATATAATCGATATCGGTGGTCAATCCAGCCGTCCGGGAGCCGAAGAAATTAGCCTAGAAGCAGAATTATCGCGAGTTATCCCCGTAATCACCGCTATTCGACAACAAAGTTCTATTCCTATCTCTCTCGATACTACCCGGGCGATCGTGGCAGCCCAAGGTATCGCCGCCGGGGCCGATTTGATCAATGATATTTCTGGGGGAACCTTCGATCGCCTATTATTGCCCACGGTGGCTAAATTGGCCGTTCCCATCATCCTCATGCACCTGCGGGGCAATCCGCAAACGATGCAATCTCTAACACATTATGACGATTTAGTCAAGGAAATTAAAGAATTTTTACAGAATCGCGTTAAGGAAGCTTTACAGTGGGGTATTGCTAGGGAAAATATTATCATCGATCCGGGGATTGGTTTTGCCAAAACTGGGCGACAAAATCTTGAGTTATTGCGGGAATTAGGGCAATTTCGGGATTTAGATTTACCTATTTTAATTGGATTGTCGAGAAAACGCTTTATCGGCGAGATTACAGGCAAAGATGACCCAAAAGAACGAGTTTTCGGAACGGCGGCGGCCTGTGCCATAGCGATCGCTAAGGGGGCCGATATCCTGCGCGTCCATGATGTGGCTGCGATCGTAGATGTGAGTAAAGTGGTGGACGCAATCGAGCGAAGTTGAAAATTTTTGCTAGTCTTAGAATCATCCACACTTCGATCGAAATCAGCGATGAATAGCCAACTAACTAGCGATCACTGTATGTTACCCGTGATTCGATCTCCCCGGGATTATCAAGTTTTTCGCATTAGTGCTGGGGATACGAATCGTTTAGCGATCGTCTTCGATTCTACCGTAGCGGGGGATTCCTTGACCGTTTGTGTGGAAATTTTCGATCCCCACGGTCGCACCCCTACCCATCGTCATCATTTTGCCGTAGAAATGTTTTTTATCCTCAAAGGGGAAGGAATGGCTATCTGTGATGGTAAACCGATTCCCCTGGGGCCGGGGGATAGTTTATTAGTCCGTCCCACGGGTATTCACGAGATTAGAAATGTGGGGGACGGAAGACTTTATGCACTATGTTTTATGGTTCCTAATGAGGATTTTTCGGAATTAATTCGCAATGGGATACCAGAGGAGTTAGACGCAGAAGATTTAGAGGTGTTGATGGGAACTATTAAAGGATAATCAAGCAATACCATCCCTTAAATTTTGGGCTTTTTTTCTAGAAAGAGGGCGATAAAAAAGGTAAAGGTTCCTCCCAGAAGTCCGAAGATTAGCCAATTTAATCTTGGATAGCCTTTATTGATAGCGATGACTGTAGCAATGCCACCGATGAGACAATGCCAGAAAAAAAGCAACAAGAATAAATCTAAGCTCAGGGAAATATCACCAATTAGTTTCATATTTTATCAGTAGATCGATCGAGTTAATTGTTTAGATAGCAAATCTCTAGAATTTTACCAATGACCGAATCCCTCACCCGATCTTATGTTTATTAACCTTTATAAGTATTTCTCTTATTTTTTTGTCCAAGGCCATTTTGTTCCCATCTCGGTTAAAGCTGAAAAAACTAGATAGAGAATAAGAAGGGCAACACAAAAGAGAAAAGTCAATAAGTCGTTATTCATCGAGTTATCCCTGATAGGTTAAAGGTCACTGATTCGCGACTATTCATTTTCCCACTACTTAGCAATTGCTGCTTTTCTAGACTTTTTAAACAGGATTGATTATTGTTGCTGTTGTGCCAAATAGTTAAGCACTGTTTCCAGAGTCAAGTCTAAGCGTTCCGAGATTTGTTGCGGGGTTAAACCGAGGTCTTGCAGTAGAGGAA
>NZ_JADBTF010000024.1:0-8937 GCF_020246295.1 Microcystis sp. M090S1
ATAAATAAGTGGGTGGGTGGAATTAAATATAAGATGAACGTAGGTTGGGTTGAAGCATGAAACCCAACGCCCGATTATGTTACGCTACCGCTAACCCATCCTACAAATAATTGTGCCTCCCTACTTAATCAGTTTTTAATAACCGGATTTGGTATAACTTTTGGATAGGACACACATTTGGCATTCATAGCTTGATTCAGCAACGCCGAATAATCTTATACTACCCCTAATCACTTCTTATCTCTTGACAATGACCTTAAAAACCGATCACGGTAAAAGCCATCCCGTCGGTGCGACTGTCTTGGCCGATGGTGTCAACTTCTCACTATTTTCTAAGTATGCCACTGCCATAGAATTATTATTATTTGATGATGCCAATTCCCCGCAACCTAGTCAAATTATTCGTCTGAATCCCCAAGAAAATCGCACTTTTTTCTATTGGCATATTTTCGTTCACGGCATTGGAGTCGGTCAAGTGTATGCTTATCGAGTCTATGGTCCGGATAATCCGGCCCAGGGTCATCGCTTCGATCCTGATAAAGTAGTTCTCGATCCCTATGCGAAAGCGATTGTCGGTGCGGAAATTTATGATCGACAAGCTGCCAGCGAAAAAGGCGATAATTGTCATCGAGCTTTGCGGGGTCTGGTAGTGGATCCGGGCCGCTACGATTGGGAAGATGACGCACCGCTACGCACTCCCTACTCTGCCAGTGTTATCTACGAAATGCACGTCGGCGGCTTTACTCGTAACCCGAATTCCGGCGTTAGCGAGGAAAAAAGAGGTACTTTTGCGGGATTAATCGAAAAAATACCCTATTTGAAAAACCTAGGCATTACTGCCGTGGAATTGTTACCGATTCATTACTTTGATCCCGCTGCCGCTATGCCAGGGTTAACTAACTATTGGGGTTATAGCACGATCGGCTTTTTTGCGCCCCATGCCGGTTACAGTAGCGATCGCTCACCCCTGGGTCCTTTGAATGAATTTCGCGATCTGGTGAAAGCTTTACACAAAGCGGGGATCGAAGTGATTCTCGATGTGGTTTTCAATCATACCGCCGAGGGGGACGAAACCGGGCCGACTCTTTCCTTGAAAGGTATCGATAATCGCACCTACTACATCCTCGACGGGGAAGATAAAAGCCTCTATAGCAACTATACTGGCTGTGGTAACACCCTCAAGGGCAGTCATCCCATTGTTGGCAAAATGATTCTCGATTGTTTGCGCTATTGGGTGTCGGAAATGCACGTCGATGGTTTTCGCTTTGACCTAGCGGCCGTATTATCGCGCAATGTGGACGGGGAACCGATTCTGCAAAAAGGTTATAACATGATCTGGGCGATCGAATCGGATCCGGTCTTAGCCGGCACAAAATTAATCGCCGAAGCTTGGGATGCGGCAGGATTGTATAGTGTCGGTCAATTTGTCGAATTTGCCGATTGGTTTTCCGAGTGGAATGGTCCTTTTCGCGATGATGTGCGCGCTTTTGTCCGGGGAGATACCGGCATAGTCAGCAAATTAGCGGCGCGGATTTTAGGAAGCCCCGACATATACCACAGACCCGATACCGATGTCAATAGAAGTATAAATTTTGTTACCTGTCACGACGGCTTTACCCTTAACGATCTAGTTTCCTACGACGAGAAACACAACGAGGCTAACGGCGAGGAGAATCGGGACGGTTGCAACGATAATTTTAGCTGGAATTGTGGGGTAGAAGGGGAAACCAATAACGAGAGGATTAAAACCCTGCGACTGCAACAAATAAAAAATCTCTTAACGATCCTGTTTATTTCCCAAGGAACACCTATGCTGTTGATGGGGGACGAAGTGCGACGCACCCAAAAGGGCAACAATAACGCCTATTGTCAGGATAACCAGTTAAGTTGGTTCGATTGGAGTGCGGTAGAGCAAGAGTTCGATCTTTGGTGTTTCGTAAGGAGACTGATCGATTTTAATCAAAAATTAGCTCTTTTCCGTCAGGAAAAATTGCTAGAAGTCACCTATACCAGTCTTGAACCCCATCTCAGTTGGCATGGCGTACAGTTGAGTAAACCCGATTGGTCGGAAGATTCCCACAGTTTAGCTTTTTCCCTGCGTCATCCCAAGGCGAACGAGTATTTACACATTATGCTGAACGCTTACTGGGAATCTCTCAACTTCCAGTTACCCCCCTTGGGACAAGGGGAAAAATGGCATCGCGTCATCGATACTGCTTGGCAATTGTCCGAGGCAGCCTGTGATTTAGATGCCGCAGCCGCTATTGAATCGGAAACCTATCGGGTGCAAGCGCGTTCGGCGGTAGTTTTAATCGTTAAACCAGTATAACAAGAGGAGAGATATTGCCCGATCGACCGATGTTGAATGCTTTAACTAATGAACAATGGCATCAATTCAATCGTCAAGTGGAAAAACGTTATTTATTTGCGGAGCAATAGCTGAAATGATGCGGCTTTCATTAGCGAAACGGGTATCGATTCTCTCTTTGTGTTTAATTGGCTTTTCCCTGCCTTGGACCGCGTTCAGCGTTTCACCGGTACAGGCGAACCTAGAGCCGAATGCGATCGCTATTGGTGATCCCGTCCGAGAAGAAAAGCAAGCTCGGCAGTTAGTAGAATGGTTGGGAACTAAACAATACGACAAAGTTATTGCAGCTTTGTCACCCCAACTAAAACCCCTCTGGACTGCCGAAAAACTGCAAAAGGTCTGGGAAAGCCAAGTCACTGACAATACTGGACCGTTTAAGCGCATTGTCAAAAGCAAGCTACTCGATGCTATCAATGCCAATTTGGTGATTGTCACCGTTGAATTTGAGAAACTCACTGAAGATGTGGTAATTACCTTTAACCGGTCTGGTCAGGTAATTGCCGCCGATTTTCCCGAATTTCGTAGTATTTCTGAGATTGGCGATGCTTTTGTCACGTCCTTGGTCAATAAAGACTACGGCCTGGCCCGAGGTTTTTTACACCCTTTCCTGAAAGCTGAGGTTTTCCCTACCAGAGTACAAGGCGCTTGGGAGAATTTACTTAAGCGTACCGGCCCCGTGCGTCGGATCGTGGGAACTCAGGTCAGAAAAGGTTCGGATACGGACGGCGTGGCTCTGGTGTTGGTGACGATTCAATTTGAAAAACTGACGGATACTTTAATCCTCGTTTTTGATGATCAAAAGCAGATTGTCAACGTGGATTTCCCTTTAGGCAATTAGTAATCAGCCGAAATTACCCCGTAAATTGAGTTGGAGACGATAAGTTATGTTAGATAAAATCGAAGTTCCCATCGAAGCGATCGCAGCTAGGGAGATTCTAGATTCCCGCGGCCGTCCCACGATCGAAGCGGAAGTGCTGTTAGAATCGGGGGCGCTCGGTTTGGCCCAGGTTCCCAGTGGCGCTTCTACGGGTAGTTTTGAGGCCCACGAATTGCGCGATGATGATCCCCAGCGTTACGGTGGTAAGGGTGTCCTGAAAGCGGTTCGCAATGTCCACGAAAAAATTGTCCCGGTTTTGCAGGGGATGAATGCTTTCGACCAAGCTAGTATCGATTTAGCTATGATCGATCGCGATGGCACGGCCAATAAACGAGAATTAGGGGCTAATGCTATCCTGGCCGTCTCTCTCGCTACGGCCAAAGCGGCGGCGGCGGATCTGGGATTGCCTCTCTATCGTTATCTCGCAGGTCCGATGGCCAATGTGCTACCCGTCCCGATGATGAACGTGATCAATGGTGGTTCTCACGCTGATAATAACGTCGATTTTCAGGAGTTTATGATCTTCCCCATCGGGGCCGATTCTTTTAAGGAAGGTTTGCGTTGGGGAGCGGAAGTATTCGCCGCTTTGGGTAAGGCCTTGCACGAACGCAAATTACTGACCGGTGTGGGCGATGAGGGCGGTTATGCTCCTAATTTGGCTTCAAATCAGGAAGCTTTGGATATTTTGATCGAATCGATCGAACGTGCTGGTTATAAACCGGGGTCGCAGGTGGCTTTAGCTATGGATGTGGCCGCCAGTGAATTCTATCGGGATGGTCAATACATCTACGATGGTTCTGCCCATTCTCCCGCCGAAATGGTGGATTTTTTGGCTAGTTTAGTCGATCGCTATCCGATTATTTCTATTGAAGACGGTTTACACGAGGAAGATTGGGATAACTGGAAATTATTGACCGATAAACTGGGGGCGCGGATTCAGTTGGTGGGCGATGATTTGATGGTGACTAATCCCATCCGTCTGCAAAAAGCGATCGATCTGGGTATTGCTAACTCGATCCTGATTAAACTCAATCAGATCGGTTCTTTGACGGAAACCCTACAAACGATCGCCCTGGCTACCCGTCACGGTTATCGTTCTGTCATCAGTCATCGTTCCGGAGAAACGGAAGACACCACGATCGCCGATCTGGCGGTGGCTACTAATGCCGGACAGATTAAAACTGGTTCTCTCAGTCGCAGTGAACGGGTGGCTAAGTATAATCGCTTGTTACGCATCGAAGAAGAATTGGGCGATCGGGCGGTGTACGCGCCGAAAGTCGGTTTGGGTCCAAAATTCTTGGCCTAAAATTTGAAAAAAGTTTGCAGTGATCGAAAAAGGGTGTTATACTAAAGGTACTGATAACTGATAACTGGTCACTGACTATTGTGGTACTTCGCTGAAACCCTTTTCGGCGAAGTGTTTATTTTTGGCCTTTTTCTGCCCAAAGGTATGATTTTGGGATCAAAGGTGTTACACTAAAGGTACTGATAACTGATAACTGGTCACTGACTATTGTGGTACTTCGCTGGAACCTTTTTCGGCGAAGTATTTATTTAAGAGGGTGTTGACCAGAGAGAGGACGATTGGCGCACCGATAAAAGCCACTAAACCCTTAACCGCAAATCCGGGGACGAGGATCGAGGCTAACCAGAAACAAAAGCCATTGAGAACAAGGATAAAGCCACCGAGGGTGAGAATAGTAATCGGTAGGGAAAGCAGCCCTAGAATCGGTTTAACCAGTCCGTTGACTAAACCGATAACGGCCCCCGCAACCATGGCCACAATAAAGCTATCGACTTTAACACCGGGGAAGATAATATCAACCACTAATAAACTAAGGGCAGTGGCAAGAATATTTAAAAGAAGGCCGATCATAAATTTCTCCTTAATTTTTTCGCAATCACCCCCATTTTATGGCAACTTTAAGGAGAGCAAGCTTAATATAGAATTAAGATTCACTAAAGTCTTTTTGAGGTACAAGCAATGTTTCTTCGCCTAGTTTGTGCGTTTTTTTTGCCGCCCTTAGCCGTATTTTTGACCACGGGACTGAGTTTAGCCTTTGTTATTAACATCATCTTAACTTTAATCGGTTATGTCCCCGGCATTATCCACGCTTTCTGGATTGTCTCCAAAGAAGCCGAGAATTCCTAATTAGCACCCCAGGAGATGCCAATTTTTCTAGTCGCTGCATTAGACATCTCCAATAATGAAGATTTTAGCTTGATGGATCGGGCTTCTAGCCTGATTTCTGGAGAGGTATATTACACGCGGTTAATAGGACAAAATTAACCGGACATATCGAACGGAGTCTTTGATCTAGATGCTTAAAGACTGATTGAGGATAAAATACCCAGTTTCAATGGACAAGAGCTTATCTAATGGCAAGGAGAGAGTTAAACGGCTCTCTCCTTAATTATTGCTATTCGTCGTCGTCGCTGGCACCAACTTGCTTGAGATGAATATGTTTTCTCCCCAAAGTAATTTCAAATTCATCTCCCGGTTTGAGTCCCATTTTTTTGGTGTAGGCCGAACCGATTAGGAGATTATTATTGGATTGGACACTGATCCGGTAGCTGGCCGAGCGCCCACCTCGTCCGTGTCCATTGGCACTGCTATCTAAGTCAATTCCCTCGGCATCGATTAAAGCATTGAGAAATTTCATCATATTAACGCGTTCAATACCATTTTTTGTCATGGTATAGTAGCCGCATTCCCGAGCTTTTTCCTCTTTGCTGAGGTTGCCTAGCTGTTTAACTTTCTCAATTAGTTCGAGGCCGGTCAGGGGTTCTGGATTAGTAGTTTTGTTCATTTAAGTTTGCGGCAGATAAGTAAAGGTTAGGGTCATCAAGGCTAGTCGAGGAGAATTGCTTCCCCTGACCAGAAACAATCGGGTTACGATTGCTCTCTACACTCATCTTACACGGTATAAACTAAAAATTATCACTTGCTTGAGGAAATTGATTGTAATTGATTACACGGGATCTCTCGATCGAAATCTTAACAGAATTTATCAATGTTGATCGAGATGCTGAGGTAAGGGAGGTTAGTCTTTCTGTCATCAATGAGAGCAGGGGGTAGGATAGAGATCAAGAGGTAAAAATGAGGGATAATGAAGCTAACAACGAGGGGTCACTATAGTGTTAAAGCCTTGCTAGATCTTAGTTTACAACCGAGGGGAACTCCCGTATCGGTAAAATCGATCGCCCTGCGTCAAGATATCCCAGCTGCTTATCTAGAGAAATTGCTGATAGAAATGCGACGAGCGGGGTTAGTTCGCTCCTTTCGGGGAGCGCAAGGGGGTTATCAATTGGCCAGGCCGGCAAATCGTATCTCGTTGGGGCAAATTCTGGAGGCAGTGGGAGAGACGATCGAGCCATTATCAGGCTATCATCCCAGGGACGAACAGGCAGAAGATTGGGTGACATTTACTATCTGGAAACACCTACACGAGAAATTAAAAGAGGCCCTAGGGAAGATTACCTTAGCCGATTTATACTACGATGCCCGTAGCTGGATCGCCGCTAGGGGAGAGGAAACCAGCTTTATTGTTTAGTAGTTTAGAAGTTATGACAGCAACAACACAAGCAAAGATTTATGGGGGAGGTTGTCACTGTGGAGCGATCCGTTTTCAAGTGGCGATCGAGCATGATCAAGCTCTAGACTGTAATTGTTCGATTTGTCAGAAAAAAGGCTTTCTGCATCTGATTGTTCCTTCAGCACAATTTACCCTCCTAAGCGGTGAAGATTTTTTAAGTACCTATACATTTAATACCCACACAGCCCAACATTATTTTTGTCGTGTTTGTGGTATTCATCCTTTCTATCGTCCCCGCTCCCATCCTGACGCTATAGATATAAACCTGCGCTGTTTGGAGGGGAATGTCTTAGGGGATTTTCAGATCCAGTTCTTTGATGGGGCTAACTGGGAAGACAATATTGAGAAAATTCGGGCTATCGATGGGAAAAGGGAGTAATTGTGAAGGAAGCGGCAACGGCGATCATTTTAGTATTAGGGGCGGTTTTAGATTATCTGGTCGGCGATCCTTGGGGATGGATTCATCCAGTGCAGGTGATGGGGGCGATTATTGCCGTTGCCACAAAAGTTATCCTTAATTGGACGCGGGAAAAAATTTGCCAACGTTTAGCGGGCATAATTCTGGGACTAGGTTTAATTATCTTGGCCGGGGTCTTAACGTGGCTAGGAATCCAATGGTTAGGTCAGGTCAATTTGCTGCTGAGTTGCCTAGTACAAATGATTCTCTTGGCTAGTTGTTTAGCCGGTAGAAGTTTACGCAGGGCTGCCGAAACAGTCATCGCACCTTTACAAGCTGAAAATATCACCTTAGCTCGTTACCAACTAAGTTTATACGTTGGTCGCGACACAGATAATCTCGGCCGGGAAGAAATCCTCCGCGCCCTATTAGAAACCGTCAGTGAAAATGGTGTGGATGGAGTTACCGCGCCGCTTTTTTATGCCCTTCTCGGTGCTTTTCTGGGGGTGGGACCAGTGCCCCTCGCTTGCGCTTATAAAGCTGCTAGTACCCTCGATTCGATGATTGGCTATCGTCGGCCACCCTACACCCATATGGGTTGGTTTAGTGCCAAAAGCGAGGATGTTTTGACATGGCTACCTTGTCGTTTAACGGTATTAACTCTCGCCCTAATTTCGGGCCAGCCGGGGCGGGTTTTAAGCATTTGTTGGCGCGATGCCCGTCGGGATCCTAGTCCTAATTCTGGTTGGAGTGAATGCGTCTATGGGGCGATTTTGGGGGTGCAATTGGGGGGTAAAAATCAATATCGAGGCCAGATTGTGGAAAAACCTTTATTGGGCGATAACCTCAACCCGATTACCGTCAAAACCGTCGAACAGGCTTTGAATTTAACTCGTACTTGTGTATTACTTTGGCTGGCGATCGCTGTCAGCTGCTTGATTGCTAGAGATTTTGCTCAATTTTAGCGACCAGAGGCGACGGCGTTGACGGGATTGACGCTGCCAGTAACGGATAATCAGGGAGAAGGTCAAGAATAGGGATTGCAGTATCTGTATCTGTCCGCAGAGACGTTGATAGTTTTGTCTGAGATAATGGGTTTTCGCCCCAGCGATGATAATATATTCCGGAGCGGGGTAAAAAATGTGGTGTAAACGTCGTTCCACCCGGTTTAAAATTTTGGTCACTCGCCCTAAAATCCGCCGCAATTGCCACAATTTCCAGACTAGAAAGCAATTAAATAAAGTTAAGCCTAGATTGAAGCCGAGGACAAAAAAGAACATGGTCGAGGCGATGGTCGAGTTATGCCAATTTTAACCCACATTCCCCACTTCAAAGTGTAGGGGAAAGAAATCTATTGACGCTCCCGTCGCGCTCAAGCGAGGGATTCTTGATTCACCGAGTCCACTTCGACTAAGTAGGGCTTGCTGAAAAAGCCTGAAATGCCGATAGGAAAAAGGTTTCGACTCAATAAAGTCGAGAAAAAAGGCCCAAAAAAAGGTAAAATACACTAAAAGCCAAGCACTTTTTTCGTCCAGTACAGATGTATCGTATCTCCACAGCAACTCCCTCAGAACCCGAATCATTTGAACTGCCCGAGGAGCGGAAAACTATCAGATGAAAACCGTTGGGTTATTATGACCAACTTAATTCCCTGGGAAAAATTTGAAGAAGAATACGCAAAAAGCTTTTCCGAAAACAA
>NZ_JADBTF010000240.1:0-2722 GCF_020246295.1 Microcystis sp. M090S1
AGAGGTTATTCTCCTCGTAGGTCTCGATGATCTTTTGTCGCAAGTCTAAAGAATAGGGCTTCATCGGGTCGTGGCTCCTGCCTAGGTCTATAATTTATTGTCCTCTTCTATTGTACCTCATGCAAGTGCATACCGCTATAATTTATATCAAGTATGTTTTAACTCACGCTGAATACGATAAGGAGCAATGGAAAAATGACCCTTACTTTTAATCCAGAAAAATACAAAGAATTACTAGCTCGCCATTTACCTAAAGTTATCAGAACAGAAGCAGAAAATGAAAAAGCTCTGGTTATTGTCGAAGAATTGATGCACCGTCAGCATCGAACTCCCGAAGAAGATGAACTTTATGAGCTTCTAATTTTTTTAATTGAGAATTTTGAAAGAAGCTTTTATCTACAAGAATCAACCACACCTAATTCTATGTTATTGTTTTTGATGGAGCAACAAAGCGTTAACAAGAAAGACATAGCCATAATCCTTGGCTCTGACAAAATTGCTTCTAGTTTAATTGCAGGAAAAGGGTCAATTAGCCAAGAACAGGCGAAATTATTAGGACATTTCTTTCATGTAGATTATAGTTTGTTTATGTAGGGTTTGCTGAAAAAGTAGGGGCGAAGCATTCGGATAGGAAATCTACGGTTTCAGCGATAGGTTATGCCCGAATGCTTCGCCCCTACAAGACCACGATTCTCTGAAAATCTTGCACTTGTTTTGCGAAATAGACCCCTAAAACCCTTACCTCGTCTATATTTCACATTTATTCAGCCAACCCTAATTAATTATCTCCTCGCCAAAAAAATCAGGAGTAGAATTTCTACTCCCGATAACTTATTAACTTTAGACTTACCAATTTATTGGAAGATACTGGCAACCTTGGCGCTTACGTCCGGTTGAGTTTCAGCGTAGATATTTTGACGAGTGGCGGCGATTTCTGTGTAAGCTTGACGCACTTCCGAGTTAACTGCCACCGTTTTCACATCGTAGATACGGGTAGCCAGTTGGGGATAGAAACCGATAGCGACAATCAAAGCGAGGAAAGAGACAGCGATAAAGATTTCTCTGGGTTTAGCGTCACTATATTCTGATTCATGAGGGAGGACACAGCTAGTACCGAAACAAACTGCCTGTTCGTTACTTTTGTTGGGGAGAATGTTAGTAATATCGCAGGAAGAACCATCTCCGTAGAAAACTTGACGAAGCATGGAGAGTAGATAAATCGGGGTGAGGATTAAACCAACGGAAGCGAGGAAGACAGTCACAACCCGGAAGGTTTGGCTATAAACGTCACTGCTAGTGACACCGATGAATACAGTAATTTCACTGGCAAAACCGCTCATTCCGGGTAACGCTAGGGAAGCCATGGCGCCGGCAGTAAAGAGAGCGAAGACTTTCGGCATCGCTTGGGCAATCCCACCCATCTCGTTTAAAGCTAAGGTATGGGTGCGGTCGTAGGTGACACCGGCAAGGAAGAATAAGACGGCGGCAATTAAACCGTGGGAGAGCATTTGTAACATAGCACCGCTAATACCCACATCGGTAAAGGAAGCAATCCCTAAAAGGACGAATCCCATGTGTGAAACCGAGGAATAAGCGAGACGGCGTTTCATGTTTTGTTGACCGAAGGAAGCGAAAGCACCGTAGATAATATTAACGACACCGAGAATCGCTAGAATCGGGGCAAAGTAGATGTGTGCATCGGGTAGAAGCCCCATATTAAGACGGATTAAACCATAACCACCCATTTTGAGGAGAACACCAGCGAGAATCATCGATACAGGTGCAGAAGCTTCACCGTGAGCATCGGGGAGCCAAGTATGGAGGGGGAAGATGGCTAGTTTGACCCCGAAAGCGATTAATAAACCAGCGTAAAGGACTAATTCTAAAGCGAGGGGATAATCTTTAAATCCTAATTCCGCCATATCAAAGGTCATTGCACCACCACCGTAAAGGGCCATGGCTAGACCGGCAACGAGGATGAAGATAGAAGCGGCGGCGGTGTAGAGTAAGAATTTAGTGGCGGCATAACGACGTT
This sequence comes from Microcystis sp. M090S1, assembly GCF_020246295.1. NCBI lineage: Bacteria > Bacillati > Cyanobacteriota > Cyanophyceae > Chroococcales > Microcystaceae > Microcystis > Microcystis sp. M090S1. Next base: position 2,036 of record NZ_JADBTF010000240.1, read on the forward strand.
TTTGACCACCCCAGATGGAAACGAGTAGATAAACGGGAATTAACTCGATTTCCCACATTAAAAAGAATAATAATAAGTCTTGGGCGACGAAAACACCAATCTGAGCGGCGTAGAGCAACAGCATCAGGAAGTAGAATAAACGGGGTTTGCGGTCCACTTGCCACGCGGCCAAGATAGAAAGGGTTGTCACCAATCCTGCTAATAAAACTAACGGTGCCGAGATACCATCCACCGACACCGCCCAACTTAAACCGATTTGGGGAACCCAATCGATTTTTTCCACTAATTGTAGGTTGGGGTTGCTTAAATCATATTTTTGTAAAAAGACGTAGCACATTAAAACAAAGTCTGCTAGTCCGACTCCAAGAGCGAACCAACGAACAGTTTTTCCTTCTTTGTCGGGGATTACAGGGATAAGGAAGGAGGCAAGCAAGGGGAGCAAAATGATGGCAGTGAGCCAGGGGAAGTTAGCCGTTAGCATGGCAGTAAGAAAAAATACCTATTTCGTTATGTGTTCATTTTATGCGACTTTGTAAAATTTTGTGAATATTTTTTGGCCTACCTTTACCATAGGCTTTTATCTATAATTGGCGCATCATCATCGATTAATGGGACTTAAACGCTCAACAAGAGTATAATAGAGTATAATCGTTATAGAGTAAGCACTTTACGTTGAAAAATCGGCGA
>NZ_JADBTF010000241.1:0-3027 GCF_020246295.1 Microcystis sp. M090S1
GCCTACTCTTTCTTGCTTTTCGTACCAAGCTTGTGTTCGTTCGTGGAGAGCTTTATTGTAAACTAATCTTACACAGCCCAAAGTGCGCCGCAATAGCGACTCTTGTTCTGGTGTTGGGTAAAATCGAAACGAATAGGCTTTCTCCATATCTCACATTCTAGCATATATCGTGTAAATGCGCTAATATTTAACAGTAAAGCCAACCTAGAACGACGGGGTTTCAGACCCAAATTTTCGATGATTGGGAAAAGCCCTCGGTGAGCGTGGGACGAATAGTACGGCTCCTAGTAGCGAGGATAGAGTCCACTGTTTAGAGCTTAGGGATTATCTGTGAAAAACTGGCTTAATTAAGCTTGCACAGGCGTTTTGCGCCATGTTCGACCTTGAATAGTCGTGTGGAATTGCCAATTAGCTACGGTTTCTGGATAATCGCCCCGATAGTGACCGCCTCGGCTTTCTGCTCGTAATAAGGCACTTTCCAGAATTAAGTCGGCGATGTCTAGAAGATTTAATGTCTCGATCGCTATTCTTATTTCTAACTGCACCGAGGGACACAAAAATAATTGTCCTTTGTCGGGGAGAAGATTCTGGAGAAATTGGCCTATCTTTAAGGAATGTAACTGTTGTTTCCACTGTTGCACCCGTAGGATAGCAATTTCTAACTCATTTTGAAATCGGCAAATTCCCGCATTTTCCCACATTAAAATCGGTAATTCTCTCCGTACTTTTTGCCAGTCTTCCTGTTCTTCCTGCCAGTTTTCCGCAATTTCTAAGGGTTTTTCGGGTCTTTCCCCACGAAAGTTTTCTGGCTCTAGACCTATTTCAACTAAATTTGCCGCAAAGACAATACATTCCAAGAGAGAATTACTGGCTAAACGATTGGCTCCATGAACACCTGTACTAGATGCTTCGCCGATCGCATACAAACCGGATAGAGAAGTGCGGGCGTTTAAATCTGTGGCCACTCCTCCCATCCAATAGTGAGCGGCGGGGGCGACCGGAATCACATCCTCAAGCACATTAATGCCCCATTTTTGACAGATGCGGATAATATTGGGGAAACGATAACGCAGACGCTCCGGTTCGATTGGTCTTAAATCTAGATATACTTTGGCATGGGCGGGATCGTCGGAGGTTTTTTGCAAATGGCTAAAAATCGCCCGACTCACCACATCCCGGGGGGCCAATTCTCCGGCCGGATGGTAATCGAAGGCAAAACGCCGCCCCCGGTCATCAATTAAATGCGCTCCTTCGCCGCGCACCGCTTCACTAATTAAAAACCGCGGTGCCCCCGGCACAGTCAAAGCGGTGGGGTGAAACTGAAAAAATTCCGGGTCGCGAATCACTGCCCCAGCACGCCAAGCCAGGGCGACTCCATCCCCCGTGCTAACGGCGGGATTAGTGGTTTGGGCGTAGACTTGACCGCCGCCTCCCGTAGCCAGAATGACTGCTTGCGCTCGCAGCCAACAGAGATGATCTTGATGGAGTAAACAAATACCTTGACAGCGTTGCCCTTCCGGGTCAAGCCAGAGTTTCAGCGCGATCGCTTGGGGAATAATGGTAATATTGGGGCGTTCGACCACTTTTTCCATCAGGGTACTGACGATCGCTCTCCCCGTGCGATCGGCTGCGTGCAGCACCCTGGCCTGGGAGTGGGCAGCCTCAAGAGTGCGGGCTAAGTCGTCTCCAGAGCGATCAAAACTAACTCCTAACCGCAGCAAATCAGCGATCGCTTGGGGGGCTTTCTCGACTAAAAACTGCACGGCATAGCGATCGCATAAGCCTGCTCCAGCTTTCAGGGTATCTTCTAAATGGAAAACGGGGGAATCCTGCGGGGACGTGGCCGCCGCAATTCCTCCCTGCGCCCAATCACTAGCCCCAGTTTTTAAATCTTCTTTGGTAATTAAACCCACCTTCAAGTTAGGGGGTAAACACAGCGCGGCATACAATCCCGCCGCTCCCGATCCCACCACTAAAACATCTTGATAACTCGGCAGTTGCGAGGAAACGACCATTGAGGGATGAATTGATAAATTCTATTCATTCTAGCATTCCATTTCTCTATAGCTCTGGCAAAAATCGCCAGTCTTCCCTTAGATCAGCATGGCAGATTCTTTCTTTTGCCTCTTGCCTTCAGAAGCTGACCACTGAAAAAGGTGAGCGATCGCTCACCTTGGAATTTTTTTAAAACCGCAATTAACTGGATTTAGTAAACTCCGGGGTTAAAACGGTCATCACCCTCGATAAATTCTTTAGAAGGCTCAGTAACGGTAAATTTCTCCAGATTAGCCTGTAAACGCTCTTTTTGAGTGGCCGAGAGTCCGGGGATATTGAGGACATCTTCCACTTCTTGGTAGGGGGCGTTTTTGATGATTTTACCGGCTAAATTGGGATAGAAACCTCTCAAGTCCCGGAAATCGCGAATATCACTGTTATTGAGGTCGATTTTCGCCCCAAATTCTGTGGTTAGTTTGGCATCGGCCGCATTTAAGACCGCCACAGGAAGAGAGGGAAGGGCGATCGAGGTGAGATTGAGAGCTTGAGCAGGAACTTTGCCCCAAAAACTCCCGATAATCAAGGCAATTACCGCCAGCAGACGAACAAGATTCTTCATTGCAGTTGTGGTCTCCTAAAACCAAGGCAAATTAACGATCAGGACAAGAAGTTAAGCCATCAGCTTTCCGACTAGGCATAGGGTGGGGAATTGGGACTTACCACCGCAGCTTACCTATTAGCTGAACGCTGATAGCTAGTTAAAAAAGTTATATCATGCCATTAGACCAGATCTTAACCTAGTTTGCCGCCCTAGGGGAAGGGTTTTGGGTATTGGGGGATGGGGTTTTAGGGTTTTGCGGTTTTGGGGTTTGATCACAAACAACAAGTTGGTTAGTGGGACTTAGGCGTTTTCGGTCAGCAAAAAAGGCTCAAACCATTACGGGACAAAGGGTTAACCTCGATTTATGATTTTCCTTGATATATCTGGGTTTCAGCGATTTTGGGCTTCTCGAAGTAAATCCCAAGCGGGGA
>NZ_JADBTF010000242.1:0-16879 GCF_020246295.1 Microcystis sp. M090S1
CCTCTGCTCTTTCTTCTTCTTTAAGAGCTTTTTGTAAGTTTTTCTTTTCTTCTAAGTCTAGGAAATCTTTGGCTGGCATAAGTAGGATTTTTCTAAAATTACTATTTCTATTTTAGGTGGTTTAAGTGCGTTTTAGCTTATCAACCGCCACCGCCACCGAGTACCTTACCCTTTGTAACTTCTTTTGACAAAAATCTTCCAATCGGTCCGTCTTATCGAGTTTTTTACGACGCGGAATCGTTTGCTGGTGGACGCACGCCTGAAGGTTATTTTGATTGCCAGGGTCCTTTTTCGGATTTTTATGAGCTAGACGAACCACTCCCGGGTCGAATCTGGATATATCGCGTTAATTTCCTGGAAGAGTTTAGAGGTAATTTCTCAACAGGAACTGCGAATATCCGCATGAGCAACCTGATGGCCTATGGAACGGATATTCCTTTAGGTCAGATCACTAACGCGTCAGGTGTCATAAACATCCAAAGAAATACCGTAAAGGTCACAAGAATTCAACGCTTATCTGACAACGAGTTTCTTGACCCCATGCTTCCGCCAACGGGTCCGACACCTCCTTACGCGCTTGCGCCAGAATCTCCCAACTCTCCGCCGCTCACCAGCCCCGGCCCGCAAGCTCCAACCCCTACCAACCCCGTTCCTTTTGGCCCGCCGGGTGCTACTCCCCCTTTTGTTCCTTTCCCTAGACCAGAAAAAAACAATACCGGTGGACAAAACGAACCGCCCAAAAAGGAAGAAACCCCGCCATGGTTTAGTCCTTTTCCAGCGCTCGATCCTCCATTTAAAGAACCTTTTGACTTTAATCCTACTGACACGCCTAAGACTACGGGTCCTTATGTAGTCAACGATCCAGTTCTCGATTTTGGTCTGAACCGCCCCCCCAACCCGCTTGCCCACCCAATTCCTATCCCTGATCCTGCTCCCATTCCTGCCACTGACCTCATTCCTAATCCTGCTCCCATTCCTACCACTGACCCCAATCCTAATCCCACTAATCCCCCCAACAGACAACCCACTACCACCCCAGAGCCAAACAAGGATAAAAATCCCATTCCATTTTTCCCGCCATTTCCGATTGTTAATCCTACCAATCCAAGGATAGAAACCCCCCCGAATAATCCTCCTCCTGTCAACCAAACACCGCCAGGTAATAGCTGCTGCGTTGCTACTCCTGTTACCCAGTCGCTCGGTGACATTAATCAAAAAAGTGATCTGTTGTTAGAAAAAATGATTGATTTGTCTCTGTTACAAGTTATCAATGGAAAGCTTGGACCACAAATTAGCGGGGGATTATCGGGCTATCTTCAAGATAGGTTTACTAAGTTGTGGAAGTCGCGAGTAGTTGACCGCACCCTTAATTTAATGGCTACGGCTGCATCTATTCATAATGCGGTCATGCTGTCTCGAAACATTGGCTCGACTTTAATTTCCACTTTAGGCAATGCTTTAAGCATTATCGGCATTAAAGATGGCGATGAAGTTGCTCAAAATTTCTCTACAGTTATCGGTGATGGAATTGAAAATATTGTTAAAGGATTAATAGGCGAAGCCAACTACACACAACTGTCTGAAACGTGGGCAAAGGCTAATAGGATTTATCAAAGCGCCATCAACATTTATCAGTTAATGACTGATTCGCTTTTTGGTATTACAGAGGGACTAGAGCAAACCGCCAAATATACTGGAAAGATTGGCAACGCTTTAAGAAAGTCCGGAGTAGTTTTAGAAAACTCCTATAATTGGATGAGTGAGACTTTTAATTTTTCTAGTGGCAAAAACAGAAAAATTGATCGAGTGATTGAGGGGCTACAGGAAGCAAGCGAGGTGGCTTCTGACTTAGAAAGCATAACCTCGGAATTTAGATCAGTCACCGAGAATGTAGCGGAAATTGGCACCCAGGTAAACACAATCAAGACAGAAATTAACGGAAAAGAAGAAAACAAAAAGAACAACGAAGACAACAGCAAAAACTCGTCACAGTCCCCGCAAATAAATAAATCTGATTTAACTAAACCCGACAATTAATAATCTATGCCTATCCCTAACAACTTTGACGAATTTGAACATTTGCAAGGCACTATTTTAAGAGTCCACAATCGAATAGTACGAGAAGAATTTAGCGATATTACAGGCGATGATTTAGATTTAGCCGTCCCTCGGTCTTCGTTGCGTTGGGCTTGTTTACTCAAGGATAATGATACTTGCGATATGATGATTCAGAGGTTTTTATTGTTTTATTTTAGTTTAAGACGAGCGCAAGATTTACAGCAGCCGTTTTATGGGATTCCCTTAGATGATTTACACGCTTCAAGGAAGTTTAAACCACAGATTACCCTTTATTTTAAAGAAGATCAGAACGATGTAGAGGACGATGCGCGTCCAACGTGGGGGGAAATTTCTTTTAGATTAATGAATGAATCTAGCACGACAATTACAAAAACAGAATTAACTACTTTAGCCAACAAAATAAAGACAGAGTTTGGAGCCGCTAACGGGTATATTTGGAGAAAAGGAAGAAAATTATACTCTTATACCGAAAAAGATAAGGGCTATCAATTACAGTTGCTTTGTCGAGATGAGGCGACAGCTAAAGAGTTGATTAATAAGGTTTTAGACTTACAAAATGATAGTCCTGATTGGAAGTTTTTAAAGTCTAACATTGCCGACAACGAAAATGAATCTTTTCCCTACAACTCAGGTAATCAGACAATTTTAGGGAAAGTCCGACGTAAACCCCGTCGTCGCCCTATGGTTGATGTGCGCTTCCAGTACGCCACGGCTACCATTTGGGGGGTGAATAAGCCGATCGCTCTTTACGATCGCTCGTTGGCCTTCCTTGATGCTCTTGTAGATGAATTTCTCTAGTATTCACGGATAGTCTATACCCTTCCGTCGAGTCGTATTGGCTGGAAGCCTTGCTATAACTGAGTTAACGGATTCGCCGAGAGCGGCACAATCACTGTAATAAGCGGATAATATGGCAAGAAAAAGATTTTCAGATTTAGAACGAGTGTACGATGCGCTAAAGCTGGGAAAGGTCGATCCTAGCACCCTTCCACAGAATTTAGACTTTGTTAAATATGCTAAATGGCGCGAAGGGAACGGACCGGTGCGAACAATCATCAGACCGAACCTAAATGGAGAGGTCGAGGTAGGGGTGAAAGCGTTTGGGTTCGGATTTGACGATGAGGAGGGTAAATTAAAAGTTGCCCTGTCTGGGCGCTCTAGTGCTTTTTTAAATGGATTTGGTCCAAAAGCTAAGTTTGGAGTGATTACGACCAACGTAAACGAGTATCAAAGAAACAGCGGCTTTGTACCCGCTAAAGCTCGCATCGCTACTATTATCGCCTCAACCACTGAAACATCGGCAATCACTGGGCGAAAATACAAATCTAAATCCGGGCAAGCCTACACAATCCCTATGGGACAAACAAGCGGAACGCTTCGTTATCAACAGGCAATTAACTCTATTTTAACCGATGCCGTTTTCGCGGGTGCCAACTCAACTCACGTCATTAGCTTTGAAACAGAGCGGTTCCGTCGTGATTAATGCGGATCAACTTAAAGATAGGATACGGCTATGGACTCCAGGGGGATTCGACAAGGTTTCTCCGGAAGAAACCTCAACTAATCTAATTATTTGTGGGGAAGCGCTGTCCGATTTCTTTTCTTTAAAAATTACTCCGACAGAATATCTCGACATAGTTGAGAGTTGCGGGGTCAACGTCGATGACTATTTAGAAATAATCAACGAGAATCTGAGAGATGACTTCTTATAATGCTGGTAATTCCAGTAATTGGCAGTCTGTCTGGAATCAAAGCTTTACCGCAGCACCAGCGCCGGGAAACAGACCAGAACTAGAGCGGTATTTTCCTTTACCAGAAATATCCGTACCAATTCAGTTAAATGCTGGGTTAATTGCTTTTTACGCCAGCAGTCAAGACGCCGATCCTAAATGGAAGTTGGCTGCCGAGGTTAAGCGCAAATATGTCACGGGGTTGACTGTGGGGGGGAACACTGACGCAGTGGTAGATAGTAAGCGAATTTTTTTAAATCAATTTTCGCTACTAAGATATCCTGTTAGTTTTGGGTCGAGTTATTCCTTGTTAATTTCGGTTCCTTACTGGCATCGAGAAATCTCGTTGTATTTATGGGAATATACCGGACCGATTATCGACACATCCGAGCAAAAACTCGATCTAATCTTGGAGAGATTACCGGATTTATCATGATTCCACTCACTTTATTGGCTGTTGTTTGTCCTTTATTTTTTTTAGAATGTCACAAAAAAATAAAATTGCATTATTTTTTGTCGGCGCGGGATTATTAAGCGGAATTGTCTTGAGTTATCATCTTCCCCCCGAAAAATTGACTATGGCTCTGACTGGACCGACTGCTGTAGTGGGCGCCGGACTAACGCAATGGAACACTAAGGATAGTAAAGACGATGACTCAGACACAAATTAACTGGAAAAATCCTACTCAAAAAATCTCTAAATATTTTTCTGTGGGAGAAGTAACAAAAAGAGATGCGCGCCGGATTCCTCAATCGGGTGGTGAAGTAGAGCGAAATATTTTGCAAATTGCGATCGAGCTTGATAAAATTCGTGACGAGTGGGGGTCTCCGATTTTGGTTAATTCTTGGTATCGCCCTTCCGAGGTTAATCGTGCCGTGGGCGGGTCGCGGAATTCTGAACATCTTTGGGGTCGCGCGGTTGATATCCGTCCGCTCAATCCGGGACGCTTGGTTAAGTTTCAGGCGTGGCTAGATCAGCACTGGTATGGAGCACTAGGGTATGGAGCGGCCCGCGGTTTTATTCATCTCGACACAAGAAACGCTAAAGGTTGGCGCTCCGGTGGTCAAAAAGGGCCACGATGGAATTATTAGGGTCGTTGTCACTTCCAATTAATCAATCGCCATTAAAGCGATTGATTTTTTTCTAGGGGTATCAGCTTACTAAATTAGCCGTAAAATTAAAAGCTAATATAGCGGTGTGCAGTCGTATGAGGTACAGTGTCACGAGCTATAAACCATGCTAGGCAAAGCTTGGTCTGTATCTCACTCAAGCGCTTACCGCTATAGAGTACCTAAAACAATAGACCTCTTGCAGAAATCAAAAATCGTTGTTAGGGTTAGGAGTCAGTAGCCAGTAGTCAGTAGTCAGGAGAATTAAAAATGAGCATTAATCAATTAAATGGTCTATTTACAGATTTTATGCCATTTAATCCTTATTTTTGCCGTTTTTGAACCATGAAAAATTAATTATGCAAGAGGTTTAATTAATTATCCATCTAAACCGTCAGCCGTCAGTCGAACGCTTTTTCACCGGATTAGTAAACAGTGAACTAAAAACTCAAATCTGATCCCTGATAAGCTGTCTCCTGTCTCCTGTCTCCTCTCGACCGTCTCCTCACCTAAGGGAAGATTTTTGCTGTTTGCAGGAGATCTACTGATTCACCGAGGACTTGCGACGACGACAGCGTTCTGAACAGTATTTGACCTCATGCCAACAGTTTTGCCACTTTTTGCGCCAAGTAAAGGATAAACCGCAAACGGGACAAATTTTACTGGGAAGATCGGACTTCGAGACCTGACGTGCCATGATTAAACTTAAAAAGTCAAAAACTGCGCCTTATCTATGAGTGTAGATGAAAATAATCAGAGTTCCCCACTCGATCGCCTGAGAATTATTTTAGTTGAACCAGCCGGAGCCTTAAATGTGGGTTCCACTGCCAGAATTATGCGGAATATGGGCTTAAGTCGCTTAATTATCGTCAATCCTGCCTGTGATATCCTGGGAGAAGAAGCGCGACGCATGGCAGTACACGGGATTGAAGTCCTAGAAAACTGTTCACGGGTAGCCACCCTTGGGGAAGCTTTGCAGGGTTGTCATCGCATCATTGCCACCACCTCGAAACCCCGTCACCTGAATACTCCCCTCGAAACACCCCGGGCCGCCTTACCCTGGTTACTCACCCCTAACCTAGAATCGGCCTTAATTTTTGGTCCAGAAGACCGGGGTTTAAGTAACAGCGAACTGAACCACGCCCAGCGTTTTGTCGGTATTCCCGCTAATCCTCAATATTCCTCCCTCAATCTCGCCCAAGCGGTGGCGGTTTGCTCCTACGAACTGTACCAAATGGCGACGGAAAATAGGCTCGAACCCCCGTTAGAAACGCTCCCCAATGCCACTTTTGAGGCTCTAGAAGGCTATTATCAGCACTTGGAGAGCTTTTTGCTCAAAATTGGCTATCTTTACCCCCACACCGCCGCCGCTAGGATGGAGAAATTCCGGCAATTTTATCATCGGGCCCGGCCCACGGTGGAGGAATTAGCCCTGCTGCGGGGCATTATCGGTCATATTGAAAGTATCGGGCAACTTTTTCTCGGTCTTGATAGTCTCAAGGGCAAGAAAAAAAATTCTCCTAGCGATCGATAATAAATCTGGATACCCTTGAGGAAAACCGTGACTCGTCAAGTAACTCGTCGTCCTACTAAAGTCCAATCTGGCCCTGGGTCCCCTAGGGCCATGGACTCAAACAACAAAAAAAAGTCTTTACCGGTTAAAAGGGCAAAAAAACAGCGTAAAACTAACCTAATCGCCTCTTTTCTCCTTCAGCTTCTTCGCTTCTCTATCCTTGGTGTCGGTTTAGGTGCGATCGCTGGTACGGTTTTAACGGTGGTGGATCCGAGCAAATTACCTCTACACCCAAAACCCACCGCTACTAATTCCCCGACTCCCCAACCCGTCACCCCAAAACCGACCACGTTAGTTTTAAACGAAAATCTCAGCAGCCTCAACCAGAAATTACAGGCTTTAGCGGTCAAATATCCGAAATTACAGGCGGGAGCTTTATTTATTGACCTCGATAACGGTGCTTACGCTAATTTTCGCGGAGATACTATTTTTGCTGCCGCTAGTACGATTAAAATCCCGATTCTGGTCGCCTTTTTTGAGGATGTGGATGCGGGAAAAATTCGTCTCGATGAAACCCTTGTGGCCACTAAGGATGTCATGGCCAGTGGGTCCGGGGATATGCAGTATCTAGGAGTGAATAAAACCTATACTGCCCTAGAAACCGCCACTAAAATGAACGTAATTAGCGATAATACCGCTACTAATATGTTAATTAAGCGCATGGGCGGCAAAGAGGCTCTTAATCAGCGTTTTCAAGCTTGGGGTTTGACCAGTACGGTAATTAATAACGCTTTACCAGACTTGGAAGGAACCAATACCACAAGTCCGAGAGATTTGGTGACAATCTTAGGAAAAGTTAATCAAGGGGAATTACTCAGTTTACGTTCCCGCGATCGTCTATTGAATATTATGCAGGAAACGCGCACTCGCACCCTGCTGCCGCAAGGTATCGAGAAATCTGCCAATATTGCCCATAAAACCGGTGATATTGGCTCGATGTTAGCGGATGCGGGGATTATTGATATGCCCAACGGAAAACGCTATCTAGGAGCAGTGATGGTGAAACGTCCCCACAATGATAGTAACGCTAGGACTCTGATTCAACAAATATCGCGCACGGCCTACCAACACTTTAAATGGTATCAAACTCAACCCGCAGCCAAACCGCAACCGGTCGCCCAATCTTCTCCCTCTCCTAGTCCGGTCGTTATTCCTAGTCCGGGTAATTAGCCCCTAGGTTAAATTATTGGCTAAAAGACGGGCTAATTGTTCGGCATTTGCCCGGGGGGAAAGACGAGGAAGGATTTTTTCCCCCGTGGCCAGTTTTTGACAGAGGACGGGGATTTCGTACTGATAAGCGTTAAACCAATCCTCTCGACTGGTAATGTCCCTAATTTCTAACTGCCACTCCGGTTGACGGATTTTTTCTAGTTTCTCTAGCAACCCTTCGCAAAGATGACAGTCCGGTTTACTGTATAAAATTAGTTCTATGGTAGTCATAAATATTTATGTTCATTACCTCCACGATTAGTCTCTCATCAACAATTCTACAAACTCCCACACCCACAACGACTTTAAATAATAATTTAGTTAATTCAGGTACTCAATATCTAGTCTATATCGGTGTGTTTCTTCTGGCAATTAGCCTAGTCATGGTTATTGGTATTATCAATAAAAAAATTGAATACGCTCTCATTTTTGCCGCAACTCTCACTGTTATTTTAATTGCTTTCTTCTGGTTTTTATAAGTCCTTCAACCAAGGAAATTGAGGGCAAACCCCCCTTAATAAAGCTTGACGGCTCTCGTTGATTTACCTTCACCGAATTGTTAACTAATTCGAGTTCAGACTTGACAAAAATCTCCCTAAAACCGAGCGGAAGAACGTAGGTTGGGTTGAAGCATGAAACCCAACGCTCGATTATGTTACGCTACCGCTAAACCATGCTATAAATAATTGTGCCTCCCTACTTATACAAGCAAAAAGCTGCATCTCACATTTGCAGAAATACCGACAATTAGCAATTATCAGTGACTATTAAATTGGTACAAAAATATGAACAATCGCGTGTAAGCATCCCACCGAAAAACTAATGCGCTCCGGGGTTTGGGGGGTAGAACCCCCCAAAAGCTTGGATTGAGTGATAAAACCGAAAGTAACACACCCAATTTTAGGAGAAAGTTTCCCCTTAAAAATCGCAACTTAGTCGATTTACAAAAATGAGATGTACCCCAAGCAAAACGATCGGACTTATAATATAAGTGTATTGATTGTGGCTTGTTGCTAGAATCACCCCAAATTGACTCAATGGGTTTATAAACGATGACAACCCTAGATATTGCTACCGATATTGTCTGTCCTCCCACCGATTTATGGAGTGATGAACCACCCGTGGAAAGTGATCTGCATTTACAACAAATTATTTTATTATTATCTTGTCTTGATTGGCTCTGGCAAGATAGAAACGATTACTATGCTTCGGGCAATTTGACTATTTATTATAACGAAAGACAACTGAAACAGCGAGATTTTTGTGGACCAGATTTTTTCTTGGTTTTAGATACGGAGAAACGTCCCAGAAAAAGTTGGGTCGTCTGGGGAGAAGGGGGTAAATATCCCAATGTAATCATCGAAATTCTCTCCGATTCCACCGCTAATGTGGACAGAAAAGCCAAAAAGGAACTATATCAGCATACTTTCCGGACTCCTGAATATTTTTTGTTTGATCCTAATACTTTAGAATGGCAAGGATTCACTTTAATCGAGGGACAATACCAACCGATTACCCCCAATGAAAACGGTTATTTATGGAGTAAGCAACTAGGATTATATTTAGGAATTTTTGCCAATAAATTGCGCTATTTCACTGAATCGGGTGAATTGGTTCCCACCCCTCAAGAGTCGGCCCAACAGGAAAGATTAGCCAAAGAACAGGAAAGATTAGCCAAAGAACAGGAAAGATTAGCCAAAGAAAGAGAACAACGACGGGCGGAAAAATTAGCCCAAAAGCTGCGAGAATTGGGCATTAATCCCGATGAAATTGCTTAAATCTCTGGTTGGGGGTGTTAGGGTGGAAACCATGGCGCAATTTTTCCTTAATTGCTAGGCATTAAAACGAGTAATCCGAAACTCTGATTCTAGCCTAGAAATCATGGCAAAATCTCCACACTGATGTTACAATAATGACCAAGGGCAACAATCTTCAAATATAATTAATGCCATGGTGCAAAAAATAGCTTTTTTTAATCATAAAGGTGGAGTGAGCAAAACTACAACCACTTTTAACCTTGGTTGGATGCTTGCTGAGAAGGGCAAAAGAGTAATTATTGTCGATACCGATCCCCAATGTAACTTAACTGGTATGGCTTTGACTAATGAAAGTGAAGATAGGGAGGAAAGACTACAAGCCATCTACAATACTTACTCTAATATTAAAACAGCTTTAGCACCTGCTTTTGAGTCTCAACCGAGATTAATCGAAGCTGTGGACTGTATTCCTATTGATGGTCGTGATGACTTATTTTTACTGCCTGGTCATGTGGGATTAGCTGAATATGAAGTTACCCTAGGTATTGCTCAAGAACTTAGTGGGTCAATTCAGGCTTTAAAAAATCTCCCCGGTGCGATTACATATTTATTAGACAAAACTGCCGAAAGATTTCAAGCTGACTATATTTTAATCGATATGAGTCCCAGTTTGGGGTCAATCAATCAAAATATACTGATGACCAGCAACTTTTTTATTGTGCCAACCACAGCGGATTTTTTCTCGGTTATGGCTATCGATTCTTTAACTAAAATCTTGCCTAAGTGGCACCAATGGGCTAAGGCAGCTAGTGCTTTACAAATTCTCAAAACCGCCAACTATCCCTTCCCCGAAGTTAACCTACATTTTTTGGGAACTATTGTTCAGAACTATCGAATTATTCGTGGAAAAGAAACAAAAGCCTTTGAAAACTGGATTAACACAATCGAGGAAAATATCGGCAATAAAATGATTCCAGCCCTAGGAAAAAATGGCATGATGCTACCGAAATTTATCTACGATCAGAATGGTGTACCAGACTGCTGTACTCTAGTAAAAATTCCTAATTTTAATAGTCTTATTGCCTTATCTAAAGAGCATCAAATGCCTGTTTTTGCGCTAACTGCTGAACAATTGAAATCAGCTAAGTGGCAGGGTAAAGTGTTAGGTAAAGCCCAAGAAAAACAAGAGGACTTTAAAAAGATTTTTTCTGACTTAGCAGACAAAGTTATCGGTCTTACCTCCGAGATTTATGCAGTTAGCAATTGAACAATTTCGCCTTAGCATTGCCCGCGTTCGTGACTTGATCGCTATCCACAATTCCCTCAAATCTCAGACTACTTCCGCCCTAGATGTATCGGATATCCTCAGAGCCGCTTTAGTCCTGACTGTAAGCGCTTTAGATTATTATATTCACGAAGTGGTTACTCTAGGAATGCTAGAAATTTATCGAGGCCAACGTTCAGAACCTTCTCCCACTCCTAACAGTTCTCAATCTGCCTTTTCTCGTTTTAAAGTCTCCTTGAATGGCGCACGACAAGAACGATTGATAGCTATTAGTATTGGCTCTTGGTTAGAGAACGAAATTCAACAAAACTACGGTTCTTTTTTTGGTCAAGAATCTCGCTCAATTTCCGAGGTACTACCAATGATTGAAAATCTCCTCACCAACAAACTTAATAGTAATCATTGGCTAGAGGCTGAAATTAGAGAAAAACTCAGCTATGAAAGCTATCAACAACCGAACAAGATAGCGGATGCCATTAGACTAATTTCAGCCAAGGAATTGTGGAAAGAAGTGGCCAGCAAACTAAATAAACCAGCTAAAGATATTAAAAACCAACTTAGCGCAATTGTTGAGCGAAGGAACAAAATCGCCCATGAAGCTGATATAGACCCGAGTTATGGCATTGGCAGTCGCTGGAATATCGATGAAAATATGGTTAATGATGCCGTTAACTTTATAGAACAGCTTGTTGAAAATATCCATCAGGTACTTGAGGACATCCACTAGCCGAGAATTTCCCCGGCAGTCCAGCCATAAATACTTATGATTTCTCAGGGAATTATAACAATTATTAAATAATGTGTAGTTTTGTATACTGATGCCAAGAACTTAGCTACAATATCAAGTGGCGTAAGATATATAGAGATTAGCTTGTGAGTCGGCATCAAGACAGTCAAACTGACCGGAAACGAGAAGAAACACAGTTCACTCCTTACAGTGCAGAAGCGATCGCTCAACAATACCGTTACAAACCTTGGCAATTGTTCGGTCGCACTTTCGTGATTATTTGGTCTTTAGGATTATTTCTCCTCAGTCTCCTCTGGGACAAATGGACAAAGCAAGAAGAAGCCAATAAATACCGGCGTGCCAGCGAACTTAGGCAAATTCTCACCTGTTTAGGTCCCACCTTCATCAAAGTCGGTCAAGCTCTCTCTACCCGTCCCGACCTCGTTCGCAGAGACTTTTTAGACGAATTAGTTAAACTGCAAGACCAACTTCCCCCCTTCGATAACGACATTGCTTTTGCCATTATCGAGACAGAATTGGGAATGTCCGCAGAAACAGCCTATCGAGAAATATCCCCCACCCCGGTAGCTGCCGCTAGTTTAGGACAGGTTTACAAAGCGATACTCCCCACCGGCGAAGAAGTAGCCGTTAAAGTGCAACGGCCCGGGCTGCGGGCGCTTTTAAGCCTCGATTTATACCTAATGCGCTGGGCCGCCCAAAAATTCGGTCGTTTATTACCCCTCAATCTCGGCCACGACCTCACCCTGATTGTCGATGAATTCGGCACCAAACTCTTTGAGGAAATCGACTATCAAAACGAAGGTCGCAACGCTGAAAAATTCGCCACCAACTTCCAAAATAACCCCGAAGTTAAAGTTCCCAGTATCTACTGGCGTTATAGTGGTCGCCGCGTCCTCACCCTGGAATGGATTGATGGCTATAAACTCACCGATACCGAGAACATCAAAGCTTTAGGATTAGACCCCAATAATATCGTTAAAATCGGCGTCACCTCCGGATTACAGCAACTCCTCGAACACGGCTTTTTTCACGCTGATCCCCACCCGGGTAATCTTTTCGCCACTTTTGATGGTCGCATGGCCTATATCGATTTTGGCATGATGGACCAGTTAGAGGAGGAAACTAAAGAAACCCTCGCTAGTTGCGTCGTCGATTTAATTAACAAAGACTACGAAAACCTAGCCAGCAACTTTGTCAAACTGGGATTTTTAACCCCAGAAACGGATATAAAACCTATTATTCCAGCGCTAGAACGAGTTTTAGGCAATGCCATCGGTCAAAGGGTCGGTGACTTCAATTTCCGCACCATTACCGATGATTTCTCCGAATTGATGTACGAGTATCCCTTCCGGATTCCCGCCAAATTCGCCCTGATTATTCGTTCCCTCGTCACCCAAGAAGGGGCAGCCCTCACCCTCGATCCTAACTTCAAAATCGTCCAAGTGGCCTATCCCTACGTCGCTAAACGTCTCCTGACCGGGGAATCGCCGCAACTGCGCCGGCGTTTACTGGATGTCCTGTTCAAAGACGGTAAATTCCAGTGGCAACGCCTAGAAAACATGATTACAATGGCTCGCTCGGAAAGTAACTTCGATTTACTGCCC
The DNA here is from genome assembly GCF_020246295.1 of Microcystis sp. M090S1. Taxonomy (NCBI): domain Bacteria; kingdom Bacillati; phylum Cyanobacteriota; class Cyanophyceae; order Chroococcales; family Microcystaceae; genus Microcystis; species Microcystis sp. M090S1. Next base: position 13,096 of record NZ_JADBTF010000242.1, read on the forward strand.
ACCGCGCAATTAGGCATCACTTTTCTTCTCTCGGAAGAAGGTCGTTATCTGCGTCGTCAATTGCTATTAGCTTTAACGGAAGATGACCGTCTCCATACTGCCGAAGTGCAACGTCTCTGGGGTTTAATTCAAGGAGAATTGCAACCGCGGCGACTCCTGGATGTGGCCATGAGCGCTTTTCGGGAATTATCGTCCCAAGGTGTGGCCGCTGTCCTTCCGCGAGAAACCAGTTCGCGTTAAAGTGTTTAAGGTCATCATCGGTTAATCACTTTTTCTATGGATTATTATTTTCTGCCCCAACCGCCCTATTTTCTAGTTTTTGCCGGTTTATTTATCGGTATTACCTGCGGGGCTGCTTTTGAAGCTAGTCTCAAGCAAGTGGTTAACAATTGGTATAAAAATAAGGGTTCAGACGATCAAAATCTTTTAAAATCCAGTTCCTTACAAATTCCTTTTATCGGTATTTGTGTAGGAATCTGTCTTTTCCTTGCCTCGGGATTAGATATATTTATTCTCAATGGTTGGGTTGCCTACGCTATCTCTCTCCCCATGACTATCTTTATCGGTGGTTTGGTTTGGAGTCAGTTAGGGGAATTATTAGGCCAATTACAGCGCGGCGGTTCTAAAGAAATTGACCTCGATTATCGGGGATAATTAGCAGACAGCCAACATTTAGGACTAAGAGAATAGGTGTTAGCAGATAGGAAAGATCAACTACCCCACAACTAACACCAAACCCTTATTTATACCCAATTTACCAGCTATTTTGGCCCGCGATTTTAGATGCAAAAACCTTTAGCATGGCATTGGCGATCGCTTCCTCTGCATCAGCGCACCGGTTCCGAGGTTTTTGCCTGCTTATTCTCCCAAGATGCGATCGCTACTTTACTAGAAAGTCCCTATCCGGGTAATTCCCTCTCCCGTTACTCTCTTTGTGCTGGTTCCCCGCGTCAGCTTTGGACTCCCGCACTAGGGGAAATTTTGCCCTTTTTAAGCAGTTTACTCCCCCAAACCCGATCTGATGTTCTTCCCGATCATCTTCCCTTCCATGGCGGTTGGTTGGGGTGGTTAGGCTACGATTTAGCTTGGGAAATAGAAAAATTACCCGACAGGAAAGCTGATACTCTCCCTTTTCCCGTCGCTTATTGGTATGAACCGGATAGTTTTGCCATTCTCGATCACCAAGCACAAATTCTCTGGTTAGCTGCCAGCAAACCCGAAGATTTAGATAAATACGAACAATCTTTAACCGCTAACCCCGATTTTGAGTTTATCGATCCTCATCCCTCTCCCTTAATCTTTTATACTTCTCAACTCGACTACGAAAAAGCTGTTAAAAAAGCTCTGGATTATATCAGAAAAGGCGATATTTTTCAAGCAAATTTATCCCTAAGATTTCAAAGCACAACTAGGGCAAAAGGATGGCAAATTTATCGCAGTTTACAACAGATTAACCCTTCTCCTTTTGCCAGTTATTGGCGCACCCCTTGGGGCGAAATGATTAGTTGTTCTCCCGAAAGATTGGTGAAATTAGAAAGAGGAATAGCCAGCACTAGACCAATCGCTGGAACCCGTCCCCGGGGTAAAACTGAGGCACTCGATCGACAATTGGCCGAGGAACTATTAACTAATAAAAAAGAACGCGCCGAGCATATTATGCTAGTGGATCTAGAACGTAATGATCTGGGTAGAGTTTGTGAATGGGGATCGGTTGATGTTGATGAATTACTGACGATCGAGCGTTATAGTCACGTTATGCACTTGGTCAGTAATGTTCAAGGAAAACTAGATAAAAAGTATCATGCTATTGATTTAATTAAAGCTCTTTTCCCCGGGGGAACAATTACCGGTTGTCCGAAAGTTCGTTGTCTAGAAATTATCGAAGAATTGGAACCGGTGCGACGCAATTTATTCTATGGTTCCTGTGGCTATATTGACCTACGGGGTCATTTAGATTTGAATATTCTCATCCGTACCCTATTAATGACTACTCAAGGGAATTTAAACACCGTTTGGGGACAAGTGGGAGCGGGAATAGTTGCCGATAGCGATCCCGAAAAAGAATGGTTAGAATCCCTTCATAAAGCTGAGGCACAATTAATCGCTTTACATTCTTTTTAATTTTTGATTTCAACAAACTAACCTATTGTTGCATCTAAAACCGATCTTTTTACTTTTTACCTTATCTGCTATTTTGTAGGATAGCTTCCGATCTTGAACCCTATTCATGAATCAAATTTCTATCGCTGTTACTTTTTTTCTTAGTTTAGTCTTGACCTCGCTTCCCTTTTTACTTTTCGGGACGGCCGTTTCCAGTTTTTTGCTGGTTTTCGTCAATAAACAGCGATTAGCGGCGATATTTCCCCGTAATCGACTGTTAGGAGCGATCGTTGGCAGTGCCATCGGATTAATCCTACCGGTCGGACAATACGGCACGATTCCCGTCGCTAGAAGATTCTTATTAGAGGGAGTACCCCCAGGGGTGGTGTTTAGCTTTCTCACCGCTGCACCTACCCTAAATATCGTCACTCTTTGGCTAACTTGGCAGACTTTCACCTATTCTAGTATTTTCTTCTATCGATCGCTTTCGGTCTGGTTAATGGCAATTTTTATCGGCACTCTCTTTAGTTTCTATCGGGAAAAACCCCGCACCGATAGCCAAATTCCCCTAGAATCGAGTTTAGTTCTTTCCGGTAGTTTTTTACCGGAGGAAGCAGCCAGTCAACCCCTACAAAGAGTCGGCAATCTTGTTTATGAGTATAAAACTAGAGATAGGCAAGCTTGGCCAATTTCTGTGCAGCTATTTCTCGATAACTTTATCAATGAAGCACTGGAATTAGGGGGATTATTAATTATTGGCTGTGCGATCGCTAGTGTCTTTCAGCTATTATTACCTCAGAGTCAATTAATTGCCTGGGGGGATACTCCCGTTACTCAAATTCTCGTGCAGTTGTTTTTTGGTTTCACTCTCGCTGTTAATGCCAGTCTTAGCACTTTTGTCCCCGGTTCTTTAATTACTAATCTGTCCGTGGGTTCTACTCTAGCTTTTTTACTGGTCGCTTCCCTCATTGATATTAAAGCTTTTATCCTTCTCCTATCAGCTTTCCGTGCTAAAATCGTCCTTTATTTCGGAATTTTATGCCTGTTAATGACTTTTTTAGTGGCTCTGATCCTCAGTTTTTATCTAGGTTGAATTCCTTCCGGGTCAGAAAAATTTTCTCTTGACAAAAGCCCCTTGACATGATATTATATTCATGATGGAAAATCCGTGCGCCTGCGAACCCTCTTTTCCCAAGCATTTAAACTCTAACTCATCTTGATTCTGCTTGTCAGAGTTGTGACAACATAGTTTTATAGTTCTCCATAATTGTTTGGGTATGGGGATGATTGTCTCCTAATACTTGGGTAGCAACCTTAATCGCTTCTCGATATAGCGGTGTGCAGCCGTATGAGGTACAGTGTCACGAGCTATAAACCATGCTAGGCAAAGCTTGGTCTGTATCTCACTCAAGCGCTTACCGCTATAGAGAGGTTCTGGGAGCATCTCACTTATGCAATGAGTATTAATGCTTATAGCCGTCAACAACTAGAAAATCTTCAACTTGATCACAAAGAGAAATGAGATTATAATAGTTATAGCTTACAATTCAGGCTCTTCGGGAATTGTTATGCAAATAATTAACTTAAAATAAAATTCGATGAGAGCGCCTACGCTCAAAAGTATCTGAAATCCATATAGGGAAGGACTTAAGGCACAAACAGGTTAATACCAAAAGATAGACAA
>NZ_JADBTF010000243.1:0-9235 GCF_020246295.1 Microcystis sp. M090S1
AGTTGGCAATCTTGTAATGTACCGCAAGTCCTTCGTCATCGCTGTGCTTATCTAAATGGTTGCCTTTTTTAACTTTTTTATTGATCTCATTAAGCATTTCTACTTATTGCAAAGGTGAGATGCTCCCGATGCTCCCGGAAAATGTTTATTTATCCCTGTATCAAGCTAGTGAATTAAATGAAGTCGTTACCGATGCAGCCCAATTAAAGTCAGACAATTACGAACCAGTTCCCTGTTTTACCCTCGATAGTTTAATTGATACCTATCAGTTAGAAAGGGTGGATTTACTCAAAATTGATGCGGAAGGCCACGAAGTACCAGTTTTAGAAGGTAGTCAACTTTTAATTGAGCGTTTTTCCCCGATTATTCTCTACGAAAATATTGCCGCTAATCAAGGCAGTAATTTAGCTGTGGCCCGATGGTTAGAGGGGAAAGGTTATCGACTATACCGTTATCGTCCCTACCTGCAAGAATTGCTAGAAATCGAGTCAGAAGCCGATTTACAGGGAATTTTGAACGTTATCGCCTTGTCTGAACAGGAATTAAGGGATTAAGGAAACCGTCAATCCGGTCATCTCATCGTCTTGTCAGAGAGTGACCGAGTGAGTTATAGTCGTCTATAAGACTCGATTAAAGCATTTCTTAAAAGAATCGTGGTTTTTGGAAAATCGAAAAGTGCGCTATTTTCCCTTCCACAGAAACCTGTTGCCGAGGGGAGTAACTCAAAAACTCCTTTTTTCCTAGATTCTGATAGACAGAACTGGCGGAAACGGATAAAAAATGCTGTTATCGAGCAAGACTCAGGGATTAATTGAAAATCTCGTCTCCTGGCTGTGCTTACCTAATTGTGGGTCAAGCCGGCACTTGCCAAACAGACTTAACAACTGAAACCAAGACTCAGTTCCCACGTCTGAGAGGCAGATGAACATCAAGATGAGGCTTTAACGATGCGGACTCATCTTCTTAGAACTTTCTTAACAAGACCAGATTTCCAGAAGTAGCCTCAAAGCATAGACAAATAGCCCATGGTCCGTCGCTTTTGAAACCGAAAGATTGAGGAAATTGAATGCCAAAACAAATAATCATAGCCGAACAACACCATATAGCGGCTGTTTTTTGGGAAGATCAAATTCAGGAATTAGTTGTAGCCACAGGTAATCAGCAGGTGGGCGACATCTATCTAGGATTAGTAGAAAATGTTATCCCCGGGATAGATGCAGCCTTCGTCAATATTGGCGATGCGGAACGCAATGGCTTTATCCATGTCACCGACCTGGGCCCCTTAAGACTGAAAAAAACCGCCGGTGCCATCACGGAATTACTGGCCCCCCAGCAAAAAGTGCTGGTACAGGTAATGAAGGAACCCACCGGCAACAAGGGACCGCGGCTAACGGGAAATGTCACTCTCCCCGGTCGTTATCTGGTATTGATGCCCAATGGTCGCGGGGTGAATCTTTCCCGTCGCATCCGCAGTGAAGACGAGCGCTCCCGTTTACGAGCTTTAGGGATTTTGGTCAAACCGGCGGGGATGGGTTTGCTGGTACGCACCGAGGCCGAAGGCAAAGCGGAAGAAGCGATTATCGAGGATTTGGAATTTCTGCAAAAACAGTGGGAGAGCATCCAACAGATGGCCGTCAGCAGCCGCGCCCCGGCCCTGCTTAACCGCGATGATGACTTTATTCAAAGGGTTTTGCGGGATATGTACAGTGCCGATGTCAATCGCATTGTTGTGGATAACCCGGTGGCGGTAAAACGAGTTAAACAGCAATTGACGAACTGGGGCGGCGGCAAAGCTCTCGAAGGGGTTTATATCGACTCCCATCGGGAAACCCAGCCAATTCTCGACTATTTCCGGGTTAACGCCGCCATTCGCGAGGCCCTCAAACCCCGGGTTGATTTACCCTCCGGCGGCTACATTATCATCGAACCGACGGAAGCTTTAACGGTAATTGATGTTAACTCCGGTTCCTTTACCCGTTCGGCCACGGCCCGAGAAACCGTACTCTGGACTAATAGCGAGGCCGCCACAGAAATCGCCCGACAACTGCGCTTGAGAAATATCGGCGGCGTGGTGGTGGTGGACTTCATCGATATGGATTCCCGTCGCGACCAGTTGAAACTGCTGGAATTGTTTAATAAAGCCCTGAAAAGCGATAAGGCCCGGCCCCAGATTGCCCAATTATCGGAATTGGGGTTAGTGGAATTAACTCGTAAGCGTCAGGGGAAAAACATTTATGAATTATTCGGCAAAACCTGTAACCATTGCGGCGGACTGGGCCATTTAGCCCATCTACCCGGAGAAGGCAACGCCATCGCCCTAGAAACCCCCACCGTTAGCCGCGCGGAAAAAGAAACCTTTATCGTTGCTCCGACTAATACAAGGGTTCTACCCGATAAGAGCGCTCCTAGCGTTGCGGTGGCCGAACCCTATCTAGAAGTTTTCTCCGAATTTGAGGCCGAAGAAAACGCCCAAGAGATAGATCTTTCCTTCCATCCCAACTATCAAGAACAGGTTAATAATTCTCGCCGTCGCCGTCGCCGTCGTCCCTCGGAACTGTTACTAAAAGAGGAACGGAGCGAAAAAGCCTCTACTAACGGTGTTAACAACGAAATCGAGCCGGAATCAGAACCCCAACGCTTTGAGGAAAAACGAGAACGCCCCGCCCGTCTCTCGAAACGGGGAGAAGATGCCAGCGCCGCCAAAAATATCCCCGTCAGCGAACGGGAGCGGGTTTCCGTGGAAATGACCCCGGTAGAACAGGAAGTTTATTCTTTAATGGGCATTTCTCCCCTGATTCTGGTGGATAAGGAGTTTAAAGACCCGAAATCGGTGATTGTTTCCGTGAAACTGGCAGGGGAAAGAGAAGCGGAAAACCCAGAAATGCCTGTTACTCCTGAAATATCCTTGACTCCTACCCTAGAAGTCGAGGACACCCCGGTAGAAGCGACGGAAACCAGCGAGGAAGCCGAAAATCGCTCCTTGGTGCGCCGTCGTCGTCGTTCCACCACTAGCGAAGTTAGTCAGGAAATCAACCAAGAAGCTAGTCCACCAGTGACTTTTACGCCCGAACCGATTACGACCGAAACTCCAGTTTTTCTGGGCGAAGTCATTCCTTTCGAGACCCCGGTGAGCGCCGAGGTGACAGAGGAGCCACAAATAGAGCCTGAAACCGAGGTGCTGCGTCGTCGTCGTCGTCGTTCCTCCGCCACTGTCGATGAGTCATGAGCGCAGAACCCTTAATTGCCGGTGTCGATGAGGTGGGGCGCGGGGCTTTATTTGGCCCCGTGGTGGCGGCGGTAGTGGTCACTGTCCCCTCTGGTTTTGCGCGGCTGTGGGAGTTGGGGGTGAAGGATAGTAAGCAACTTAGCCCCCAAAAACGGCAAAAGTTGAGCCAGCAAATACAACGGGATTTTGTTTGTCGCATCGGTTATGCTACGGTGAAAGAGATCGATCGCTTGAATATTTTTCATGCCTCCCTACTGGCGATGAGCAGAGCTATCGGGAAATTACCCCTTTCCCCCAGTCTCTGCTGGGTCGATGGCAAGCACATTATTAAAGATTTGTCAATCCCCCAAAAGGCGGTAATTCAGGGAGATCAACAATCCCCGGTAATTGCGGCGGCTAGTATCGTGGCCAAAGTCTGGCGCGATGACTTAATTACTCGTTGGCACAGACGCTATCCCGATTATGGACTCTCTCGTCACAAGGGTTATGGCACTGCTCAACACCTAGAAGCGATTGGCAACCAGGGAGTTACTTCTCAGCACCGGCTCTCTTTTAGTCCCTGCCAACCGAGGTGGGAGCATGACTGCCGAACAATTTGCCCAAGGGTTATCGAAATTTCTTGACCGATAGCCAAAAAATTCCCCTTTTTACCAGAAATAAAAAGGGGAGAAGATATTAGATAGCCTTACGATTCAGCCATCCATTCCGTATGGAAAAACTCACCTCTGGGTTTATCGGTACGTTCATAGGTATGAGCGCCAAAATAATCCCGTTGTGCTTGGGTGAGATTTTGCGGTAAATTGGCCCGACGATAACTATCAAAATAGTCCAAAGAAGAACTAAAAGCCGGGACAGGAATTCCCAACTTATTAGCCAAGACTAACACCTCACGCCAGGCTTCTTGGCGATCGAGGATACTTTGCTTAAATTCCGGTGCTAACAACAAATTCGGCAGCCCCGGATTTTCCGCAAAAGCTTTGCGAATTTTATCCAAGAAACCGGCCCGAATAATACAGCCGCCCTTCCAGATCCGGGCTGATTCCGGCAGACTGATATTATAGTTAAACTCCTGAGAAGCTTTAGCGATTAAGGCCATACCCTGGGCATAGGAACACATTTTCGAGCAGTAAAGAGCATCACGCACCTTATTCACAAATAGTGCCGCATCCCCCGGATAGGTTTCCCCAGGTCCGGGTAACTCTTTTGCGGCTGCCACCCGTTCATCCTTATAAGCGGACATCACGCGAGCATTAACCGCAGCATAAATAGTCGGAATTGACACCCCCAACTCCAAGGCACTTAACACGGTCCAGCGTCCGGTTCCCTTTTGTCCCGCCGAATCCAAGATTAAATCTACCAAATGATGACCGGTTTCTGGGTCAACATACTTAAAGATATCGGCGGTAATTTCAATTAAATAAGAATTAAGCTCATCGGTGCGATTCCACTCGGCGAAAGTTTCCTGTAACTGCTGATTGCTTAGTCCTAGACCATTTTTCAGCACATCGTAGGCTTCAGCAATTAACTGCATATCGCCGTACTCGATGCCATTGTGAACCATTTTCACATAATGGCCCGCACCCCCGGAACCCACGTAGGTGACACAGGGACCATCATCGACTTGGGCGGCAATTTTGGTTAAAATCGGCTCTAATTCCCGATAGGCGAACTCTGTACCCCCCGGCATCAGGGAAGGACCGTGCAGAGCACCTTCTTCGCCACCACTGACCCCCATACCGACAAAACCGAGTTTAGTGGTCGATTCTAGGTCGCGGGTGCGTCTTTCTGTGTCCTCGTAGAGGGAGTTACCGCCATCGATAATCATATCTCCTTCTTCGAGAAGGGGTTTTAATTGTTCAATCACGGCATCCACCGGCGGGCCAGCTTTTACCATGACCAGAATTTTGCGGGGACGCTCTAAAATTTGGACGAATTCTTCTAAACTATAGGCCGCCTTGACATCCTTGCCGACGGCGCGAGTTTCCATAAATTCTTTAGTTTTGCTGGCGGTGCGATTGTAAACAGCTATAGGAAAACCCCGACTCTCCACATTGAGAGCGAGATTTTCTCCCATGACAGCTAGTCCGATAACACCGAAGGTACGTTTAGTCATAGAAATTCAGTCTCGGCTGATGCGTTCTTCCTCCCCTTTTAGCGCCTACTTTCCCTAAGATAGCTAAACTTTCCCTATTTCTTAAGCCTTGACTAATCAGTGATCAGTGATCAGTAATCAGTAATCAGTGATCAGATTTGGGTTTTCAGTGAGAAGCATTAAGTGAGCAGTGTTACAGCGTTTCTCCTAAAGATGAAGTGTAACCTAAGTAGATAGGTATTAAAAACTTTCAGATCCCCCCGCCTATCGGCACCCCCCTTATCAAGGGGGGCAGGGGGGATCGAACCTAAAATCCATTTTTAATTTAATTATAACCAGCTACCTAATTTGGTATCACCCCCTGACGACTGGCTACTGTTGCCTGTTCCCTAAAACCAGAGACTTCCTACCTCACCATTAAGATAACTGCTATAAATGGCATTCACTGATGACTGAAAAACCCCACTTCCCAGAAAAATTAATGCTAATGTTAAATTAAATTAAGAAAATCCCCATTCTTCTTATATGCAGTTAACTTGGCTTGATAGTAATTCTTGGTTAATCGAAATCGGGGGAAAACGCCTGCTTCTCGATCCTTGGTTGGTAGGTTCCCTGACTTTTGGTAATTTAACTTGGCTATTTGAGGGCAAAAAAACCGCTAATCATGCCATTCCCGAACATATCGATCTGATTCTTCTCTCCCAAGGTTTAGAAGATCACGCCCATCCTCCTACTTTACAGGTACTCGATCGCCAAATTCCCGTGGTAGCTTCTCCTAATGCCGAAAAAGTGGTTCGAGCGCTCAATTATACCCATCCCATCCCTTTAAACCACGGCTCTAGTTATATCTTTGACAATGCGATCGAAATTACTGCTGTCCCCGGTTCTCCAGTCGGGCCGACTCTGGTGGAAAATGGTTATGTTATCAAGGAATTAGCGACAAATCAGAGTATCTACTACGAACCCCACGGTTATCATTCTCCTAGCCTCGATTCTCTGGGTAAAATTGATGTGATTATCACTCCTTTGATTGACTTAAAAATACCTTTCCTCGGACCGGTAATCAAAGGACAAGAAAGCGCCTTAGCAGTCTGTCAACGCTTGCAGCCTCAATATATTATTTCTACGGCTGCCGGTGGTGATATCGAGTTTAAAGGATTATTGATGGCGGTGTTAAGTGCTGAGGGTAGTCCCGAATCTTTTCAAGAATTATTAACATCCCATGCCTTACCGACAAAAGTAATTGATCCTCGTCCTTGGCAACCTTTTACAGTGGAATTAGGCGAGTTTGTTCCGGGTTTGAGCTAATCTCAATTGAGGGAAGAATAGAAAAAAGTTAAAATTTTCTTCCCGATTTTTATCTAAAAAAGTAGAATTTTTTTTATATCTTTGCTGGCTATAGATGACATTAATTGTTTGAAAAAACTGGCTCTCTTGAATATTAGATGTAAAATGGGGAGCATCCCCATTTTACTATGAGTAAGAAGACTTGATGCTTGCTGAATAACTGCGGTGGTAGATGGTAAAACTTCCACTTTACACAGCCCGAAATCTTTGAGATTTTTAGTACAGAAAACTATATAATTAAAAATGGCTCTTCTCTGCTAAATTTTCTATGAATCAGTTGCCACTATTTTCTCAATCAAAATCAGTGCGAGATTCTTGTCAACCTGATGCCGAAATAATTCTTTATCAAGGAGATAGCAATAATTTTATCAAGACTATACCAGATAATTCTGTGAGCTTGATTATTACTTCTCCTCCCTACAATTTAGGAAAAGACTACGAAAAAAAAATCTCTTTGGATACTTATCTGGAAACCCAAACCAAAATTCTGCGAGAATTCTCTAGAATCTTGCAAGATAATGGCAGTATTTGCTGGCAGGTGGGAAATTTCGTTCAAGAGGGAGAAGTTTATCCTTTAGATATTTTTTATTATCAGCTATTTAAACAAATGGGTTTCTTTTTAAGAAATAGAATTGTCTGGCATTTTGGTCATGGATTACATACCTCTAAAAGATTTTCTGGCAGATATGAAACTATTTTGTGGTTGACAAAAACCGATAAATATACCTTTAATCTTGATCCGGTGAGAATCCCCGCTAAATACCCTGGTAAGCGCCATTTTAAAGGTAAAAATATCGGTAAACCCTCTGGTAATCCTTTAGGGAAAAATCCCAGCGATGTTTGGGAGTTTTTGGCACAAGAATGGGATGAGTTACTGTGGGATATCCCTAACGTTAAATCTAATCATCCAGAGAAAACTATCCATCCTTGTCAATATCCGATCGAATTAGTAGAAAGATGTGTTTTAGCCTTGACAAATGAGGGGGATTGGGTTTTCGATCCTTTTGCCGGGGTCGGAACTTCTCTGATTGCTAGTATTATGCACAATCGTCGAGTGATGGGGAGTGAAAAAGAAGCAGAATATGTGAAAATTGCCAAGGAAAGAATCGCCGCTTATTGGCAAGGAAATCTCAAAATTCGTCCTTTAGGAAAACCTATTCATCAGCCTAATGGTAAGGAAAAAGTCGCTCAAATTCCCGAAGAATGGCACAATAATATATAGGAAGTAACACTGAATCTCCCCAGGAGAGTACAGGTTTTTGCTCTCATATCCTTGGGTTTTAATGCTTACTGCCGTCTAACCCATCCTACAATGATTGATAAGTTTTTTTGTCACCATTTTTAGAGAAAACTTTGCAGAATTGTGGCGGTTTCTTGTCCGGTTTTTTCCCAACTAAAAAGCTCGGCGCGTTGACGACTGAGGGACTTTAATTTTAGGCGTAATTGTTCATCGGTAGCGATTTGCTGCATTGCCTCTCTCATCTCATCGATACTATAGGGATTAATTAAAATTGCGGCCTCTCCTGTGACTTCTGGGAGAGAGGAAAGATTAGAAGTAATTACAGGAGTTCCACAGGCGATCGCTTCTAGTACAGGTAATCCGAAACCTTCCCAAAGGGAAGGATAAACTAAAGCAGTTGCTTGGTTTAAAAGTTGCGGCAATTCTGTATAGGAAACATAGTTTAAAAATTGCACTCGTTGAGAGATTGATAATGCTTCTACCTGTTGCTGTAGAGCAGGGGTAAAACGGGGGTCAAATTGACCGACAATTAATAATTGATATTCGGAATCGATTTGGGAAAAAGCAGTGATTAAACGAGCGATATTTTTGTGAGGATCATAACGACCAAGATAGAGAAAATAGGGACGAGTCGCCAGATTTAGAGGACGAAAATTATGAGAATCATATCCAGAAAGAATCACGGTTATTTTGTCAAGAGGTATGTTAAAAAACTTATTAATATCGGCGGCCGTTGCTTGAGAAACAGCGATAATATGTGTGGCTTTTTTCAGGACTTGGGGTAAATAGTATTTATTATAAAAAGTTAGGGGAGAAAATTTCGGGAATCGCAGGGGAATTAAATCATGAACTGTGACAATATAGCGGCAATTTCGATAAATAGGTGCTTCGGGAATGGGGGTAAATAGCAGGGAAGACTTCAATTGTTGATAGGTTTGATAGAGTTGGGTTTCTGTCCAAATTAAGCGCCTAATATTGCCTTTGGTTCCCTGCTCTTGGGTGAGGTTTGCCGACACAGGATAGGTGTTAAAATCTGGGTAACTATTAGAAGTGATTAGGGTAGGATTTAAGTTGACTAATTGGGGAATGAGATTTTTAGTATAGGTAGTCAACCCAGTATATTTAGTACCGAGAAAAGCGAGATTGATTAATAATTGATGATTCCTATTCATAGATATTAGCTACTTAAGTAGGTAGGTGTTAAAAGTTGTCAGACACCCCCCTTATCAAGGGGGGATTAAGGGGTGATCAGTACCCCCCTTATCAAGCGATCCATTAGTCGGATCTTTCTTAACAAAAAGAGAAGAAACTTAAAAAAAGGGGAAACGAT
>NZ_JADBTF010000244.1:0-3420 GCF_020246295.1 Microcystis sp. M090S1
AATAAACTTGGGAGAAGATTCTGTTCTCGGTTTTCATCTTGTAGGGATTCTTGCTTTTTCCCTATCTACCCAGATCTTTTTCTTTTTGGCAACCCTTGTCTTGTCAGGTTTTGACCCACTTGTGTCCGTCAGTCAGCTCTTAGCCAGAAGCGGAGAACAATTAAAACTATCACCCTAATTGATGAACCCAACAACCGCCAATTATGATGAACCCTGGAAAGAAGCATTAAGCGAATATTTTGAAGCATTTTTAAGCTTCTTTTTTGCCGAAGTCCCACTAGAAAACGGGTTTCTTGAAGAAAACCGTTTTCTGGACTTTAAGACAAAAAAACGTTTCGCTGACAAACTCTATTCAGTTATCAGTTATCAGTGACTAATTGGAAGCAAGTAGCAATCCCTTTGCTATAATAGGGTCTGCTGAAAAGGTTTTTCCTGGTGGCAGGGTGTGGGGTGTGGGGTGTGGGGTTTTACCCATTTTCAGGTGGTCAATTACCTAATTTTCAGGGAAAAAGTCCCTGAATTTTCCCCCCAATCACTCCAATGGTCGGCACTTTTTGAGGTCAAAAAAGTCTAAAAGTCTTATCCAACAAGGTTTTTAGATTTATTCAGCAAACCCTAGCTACCGTTCGCTGTTCCCTGTTCTCCAAAACCAGAGACTTCGTACCTCACCATTAGGATAACTGCTGTAAATGAAATAACCGACTAATGAAAAAGATAATATTGACTTTACTATTAGCTTGGCTTTTAGTTGCTAACATGAATAGCCAAGGAGTTTTAGCGGTGACGCTCGATTTTCAATGGTTGGGAAATCAAGGCTATACAGCTAAAGGTTCTTTTAGTTATGATGAAAAAACGGCCCCGACTATCTTTTCGGAAAAAGGTTCGGGAAAAATGCGAGTTTTAGAAAATTTTCAAGTATCTTTTTATGATAACAGTGGTCAAGAGATCGCTAGATACGATAATGTCAGCGAGGGAATTTCCTCAGCTAATTATTTTCAGTTTAATTTTAATACAAAAACCGGTCAAGTTTTTGGCTCGATCGATCTTGGGGGTGAAGGGATGGGGGAAATCTATCTTCAAGGGGTGGTTAACGATAATTTGGCCCTCTTGCGGGTGGAGTCGGTAGATCTGGTCATGGATGAGGATGATTCACCAGAAATTATTGTTCAATCTTGGCATTGATTAGGATACATAATTGATACTTTTGGTAAAATTTACTAACTATAAAACCAATCATGTAAGAAACTATCAGTATAGACCTCGTTTCCACACAGAAACCAGAAGAGCCAATAAATTTCCGCAGTAACAAATATTGTCTAATGATCTGACCAGCTTATTGAAAAGTAATTTAATATCTTATAATTGTATCTAGGGATTTTTTAGAAGATGAAGCAATGGGAATTTTAAAAAAAATTTCAATTTCATCTGGTCGTAAATAGCGACAGCTTTGTGGAACTCTAAAATTTACAATTTGTGATCTTAACTCTTCAAGCTTTATAGGTGCCGAGAAGGTTATAATTTCCTTCAATACCAAGCAATGTCCTGATGAAATACCGTCATAATAGTTCATAAATTCCTCATAAGATATACATCCTTCTTTCCCTTTTAATTTCCATAAATTTTCTACTGTATCATTAATGATCTCATCAATAATAAATTTTCCTACTAAGGCTTTTTGTGGAGATGAAGAATATATAAAAACTTGATCTCCCTTTTTGATAGATGAGTACATTGATCGGCGAAATTCTGCCGTTTTTTCTCCTTTTAATATTTTCTCAACGTATTTGGGTTTAATCGACATTAGAATAGTTTTATGTAACATAGAATGTTCTCTTAATTTAAAATTTGCATACCCTTATTATACAATGTTTCAAATTCTGATCTAGAAATTTTATAAGGAGAGGGAAATGTGACTTTGTTATTGAGTATTTGCTGAATACTCTGTAGAGGGATTGGTGATTTAAGCAATTCTGTATAGCTAAAACGAATGGCCATGATTGTATTATCAATATTATTTTTGGCAATTTTTAAAATTTGCTCAAAATCGTAGACTCCTAACCGCCTAAATTGACGATATAATTCTTTGGGGATTCCAATAATAATTTCATCGATTTTGGAACAAGCTCTTAAACTTTGAGTACCTATATACTTTGGATCATCACTAATATACCAGAGAACACGACTAGGAGCAGATAATCCACCAGAGTTACGAACAGAACGATAGTAAACGGCTTCACAATTAAACGCTAAATCTTTTCTTGCTCCAAATATTGTTTGATTAGCTAATTCCGAATCAAATAAGTCTACCGCCCATTTAGCTTGAATTGGAATAATAAAACTAGGAATCTCTGCATCAACGATTTTACAAGGATGAAACAATCGTTCAATATAAGTTGCTGTATTCCTATCATTTATAGAACTATCTTGTAAAATCTCTATAGGTTTGGATAAAATATTTGTATTAAAAATTGATTCTGAGTTTAACCCATTTAACTTTTTAGTTAATTGTAGAGTTGTTCCTGAAAAAACTAAGTGATGTTTTATCCATTCTTCCCCATCTTGAACAAATAGAGTATCTTGAATAGATTGAATAATATCTTTGTCAAGGTACTGATCAGTAATTCTTGTTGATAATCTTTCTTTGTTGGATGCTTCTAAAATAAATATTGAGAGCAAATGTAATATAATTGCTTTTCTCATTTTACCAATATTATTATTGACACGAAGCAAAGGAATTGTTAATTGATTTTTTTCTGACCAATCATACACAAATAGTGCTATATAATTACTACTTAATTGTTTGTTATTAGCATGATCTAAGACAACAAAACAATTAAACTCATTTGGACTGGCCAGAAATCCTTGTAAATAATTTTTAAACTCATTTTTTTTCTCCCTTTGTCCTGACATTAGAAATTGTTCCAATAACTGCTTTTGTTCTCCTTCTTTTATCAGTCGTTTTTCTATAGTAGTTCCTGCGAGGCGTACAGGTTGATATTCAGATGTTCTCAATAAGTTATCTAGTTTTATAATTAAGTCTGTAGGACATAAAATTTGAATTGAAAACTTATCATAAAGTATAGATTCTAGCTCAAGTAACTTTGTATCTCGTGTAACGAAAATCTCTGACTCAGAAGCAATAGCTCTTGCCAATTGTCTTAAATCAGATTTATCCTGATCTGTTTGTGGTGTAGAACAGATTTTAAGAAGTTCTAAATGCACTGGGTCAAATTCTGAATGAGAGCAAGAAACTTTGCAAAATTTACTGGCGTATTCTTGAGCTTTACGTCTACAATTATCAGCAATTCTCATTTTGAAAACAAAAGAAGATAAAGTTCTCTATGTGAACAAGAGAACTTCTGTCTAATTATCATTTTTTTTCAAGATAATCATCATAATTAGCTTCAAGAGACAGTTTTA
>NZ_JADBTF010000245.1:0-16137 GCF_020246295.1 Microcystis sp. M090S1
GAAATGGGGCGAAAGTCTGTGGACTCTGTGTAAGACAGTACATGGTTTTTTAACTGTGGTATGCGACGGTGGTGGAAGCAGAAACTTAAATCGTGAGGTTTAGGAATCGCCGCACTTTTAGGGCGGCGAGGATGTCAACATCGTAACCCACCCCCATCATCCCCTGCTCAAGATTGACACTTTCATCGCTCATTTCTAGACAATCTAGGGGTAAATTCTCGGTTCACAGACCTAAACTAATACTACCAAATCATCACCCAAAAAAATAAACAGAAAACTTCTTACAGAAGTCGGGCAAGGGGGAAATTTTCACCTTTAACCTGAAATATACCCCCCTTTTCCCGACAAAAGAGCGAGATTTTAGCCCCTGGCTGAAGGCTGACCATTAGATAAAATTTTGTTACGAGCATTCCGCCAGCAATTTTTGAGCAAGATATAATCGAAATAGTAGGGCTGCCATTGGGCTAAAAGTTAGGCAAATTTAAGAGATAGCCATTCCAGAAAAAAATCTATCATCGATAATGTTGATCTTCCCCGGATAAGAGGTGAGTGAAGATTAATTGTTGAACCGAGCATCAGAAGCTATCTCTACAGGAGGAAATGTTAGAAAGTTATCCAAGAAGGGGAACCATCAGTCTTAACTTATCTATTTCCTATTGCTTGTATTCATTTAGTCATCTAACAGCAAGGGATGTAATCTCATTCAGGGGAAAAAGTCGCTATGAACCACCAAATAGAAACCCCGATCCGGTCACCCTCTCAAGCTCGATTCCGTTCACGGGAGGAACGCATCCAGATCGGTAAATCCCTCCGGGAGCGATTGCCGCGTTCTCGCCACGCTATCTGGCAACCCCCCGCAGCTGGTCGAGAGCCGATCGAGATCATCGAAGCATCAAATCGAGGGCGATTACAGGAATTGATTCCTATCCGCTACGGACGGATGTTGCGGAGTCCCTTTACCTTCCTGCGCGGCTCCGCTGCTTTGATGGCCTACGATCTGGCCACCACGCCCAAAACCGACATTATCGTGCAGGCCTGCGGGGATTGCCACCTGTTGAACTTCGGATTTTTTGCCACCCCCGAACGCAATTTAGTCTTCGATATTAACGATTTCGACGAAACCCTACCCGCACCTTGGGAATGGGATCTCAAGCGTCTAGTGGTCAGCTTTGTCATCGCCGGCAGGGATAGCGATCTATCCGATCGAGAATCGAAGGCGGCGGCGATCGATTGCGCTCGTTCCTATCGGGAACACCTGCGGGAATATTCTCGCCTCAGTCCCTTAGAGGTGTGGTACACGCGCATAGGAGTAGAACAGGTGATCGAGATGGCTCCCGACGAAAAGACGCGGAAGATACGGGAACAGATGATGACAAAAGCCCGCGAGCGCATCATCGAACATCTCTACCCCAAGATCGTCACCCAAACCGCGGGACGCAATCGCTTTGTCGATCAGCCGCCCATTCTCTACCATGTCAACGAACCGGATTGGGAGACTCTCGTGCGTGAGGGTCTGGAAGACTATCGCCAATCCCTGCCGGAGGAACGCCTGGTTCTGTTCGATCGCTACCAGTTAGAGGACTTTGCCCTGAAAGTGGTAGGCATTGGCAGTGTCGGCACCAGATGTTATATCGCCCTATTTTTCTCGGAAGATAACCATCCCCTCATCCTACAAGTTAAGGAGGCTTGCCCTTCGGTTCTTGAACCCTATACCGCCAAGAGCCAGTACGAAAATCAGGGACAACGGGTGGTTACAGGCCAGAGATTAATGCAATCCTCTAGCGACATATTTTTAGGCTGGACCCAGGGAAGACGGGGCAATAACTTCTATTTACGGCAACTGCGGGATATGAAGTTTTCCCTACCCATCGAAGGAGTGTCGGCCGCCCAACTGCAACGCTACGCCGAGTTCTGTGGCTGGACCTTAGCCCGCGCCCACGCTAAATCTGGAGACGCGGCCACTATTAGCGGTTATTTGGGAAAAGGAGATCAGTTCGATCTAGCCCTGGGCGAATTTGCGATCGCTTATGCCGAGCAGACAGAACGAGATCACGCCGCTTTGGTGGAAGCGGTCAAAACAGGACGGGTTGAGGCTTTGGTAGAAGAAGATTTATAGCATTAAGCTATCAGCCTGTTATTTCTCGACCATACATTATGGGCGCGAGCTTTGCGCCCCCACATTGCAGCTGGTATGATACCAAATCCGTTTTTATACTAAATCCGGTTATTAAAGACTGATTATTTATTCCCCCTTTTGCCTCTTGCCTCTTGCCTCTTGCCCTTTGCCTGTCCTCATAAGTAGCCTATACTCAACGGATTTAGTATTAATAGTCCGATTAACTCTCAGGTTATGGATTGTTTCTCCCTCCTCCAGCGCTACCCACGCTCCTATACTTTTTAAACAGGATTTAGTATTATTGCTCAGTAGGTCAGATTTGCTCACAGAAAATACGGCCTATATCTACAAAATGCTCTAGAAAAAGGATGATGGTATGTGATATAATTTGCTCTTGCTTTCATCTACATATTTAAGTGATTTTGTCAAGAAAATGAGCGAATTAAAATCACAAATCACGGCTATTGATAATCAACTTTCCAAACGTCCGATCGCTCTCGATCCCGCAGGATATTTTATTATTTATCTAGACCGAGAAGCCGGGTTAATCTGTGCCAAACATTACAGCAATATTATCAATGAAAAAGGTTTAGCCGTCGATCCAGAAACGGGAAAAGTTATCGGTGTTAGGCAAAAACTTGATCGCAATCCTGAGACTATTTACACCGCAAGAACCGCCAAAGAATTAGCCGTAAAAGTGATCGAAGAAACCCAACCTTGTCCGATTACTATGTTCGATCATGCTGCTTATTTAGGTCGAGAATTTACCCGCGCTGAATACGCTTTAATCACCGGAGAAGAATATATTCAGGATTAAAAATTGGGCTTTTCAGTAATCAGTAAACAGTAATCAGTAAACAGTAAATAGTAATCAGTAAATATAGCAGTTTTCATCAGAATGAGGCATGGGCAAGGGGCTTAAGTCCTTTGTTGGCAAAACTTGTCGATACCTCAGTAACGTGAAAAGCGCTATAAATAACTTAAAACTTCAAACTTAAAACTTACATCTGATAACTGATAACTGATAACTGATAACTGATAACTGTTAAACCGTGCCTTTAAATAAACCTTGGGGACGGAATAATAACAGCAAGATCATAATTAATAAAGCCACGGCTAATTTATAATCAGAACCAATTAAGGGAACACTAATTTCTTGGGCAACACCAATAATTAAAGCCCCAGCAATCGCTCCGTAGGGATTACCAATACCACCTAAAATCACGGCGGCAAACATTGGTAAGATTAAAAACCAGCCCATATTGGGACGCACTCCCCCAGTAATTAACCCGAACATCGCTCCGGCTAAAGCAGTTAAAACTCCCGTAATTATCCATGTCCAGAAGACAACCCATTCGACGTTAATTCCGGTTACTCTAGCTAAATCGGTGCTGTCAGCTACGGCGCGCATCGCCTTACCGATCTTAGTTTTTTGCAATAACAAATGGAGGGCAATAATAACTATAATTGCCAAACCAATAACTAACAAGCGATCTAAAGCTACTTTAATCCCAAAAATTTCTGTAGCGGTCATCACAGGCAGATCGTAGCGTTGATTACTACCGCCCCAGATCATTAAAATACCATTGCGAAGAAATAAAGCCAAACCGATCGAAATAATAATTAAAGTGGTAGAATCAGCCCGTCGATCGCGCATAGGTTTCCATAATAATCTCTCGGCAATGAGCATGGCAATAGCTGTCACCGCTGCCCCCACCAGCATCGCTAACCAGAGATTAATCCCTTGTGCATTTACCACCCAAGTTATGTAAGCACCCAAAGTCATAAAATCGCCGTGGGCAAAATTAGACAGACGCAAAATGCCACAGGTAAGGGTTAACCCAACAGCAGCCAGAGCAATAATACTGCCGACGGCTAAACCATTGAATAAAAGTTGCGGTGTATCCATCAAACCTCTTGTATAAATCAGAAATTGTCCTTAGAAATAGAAGTCAGGAGAGAGAAAATGAATTAACTTTTGTCTTTTACTTTATTTAGCTGAAAACTGGGGGCCCGTGGCTTAAATATTTTTGTTTAGACCAAATTGCATGGCAGTATAAGCCTAGACAGCCATTATAAAGGTTTGTGTGCCGGCAATTTCTGGCGGCCAGCGGAAAGCTGACGGCTGATGACTTACTGCTATAAAATCAAGAATGCCCACTGATGGAATTTGCCGCCAATGAAGACTATCTTTCGATTAGCGATCGCTTTTTTTGCAATACTATTTATCCTATCTCCTGTCAATGCCTTAGCTGCCAGTTCTGCTGCTGTCACAGGAGCCAATGCCAGTTATGAAAACCAGAATCTGACAGGAAAGGATTTTTCGGGACAAAATTTGCAATCTGCCCAATTTACTAACGTTAATCTCCAAGATTCTAACTTTAGTTCTGCCGATTTGCGCGGGGCAGTGTTTAACGGAGCCTCTATCATCGAAGGCAACTTTCATGGAGCGGACTTAACCAATGGGTTAGCCTATCTGAGTACCTTTAAAAATTCCGATTTAAGCGATGCCATTTTTGCCGAAGCGATCATGCTGCGTACCATTTTCGAGGGAGTAAACATCAACGGTGCTGATTTTAGTTTTGCCGTGCTTGACGCTCAACAAATCAAAAATCTCTGTGAAAGAGCCGAGGGTGTAAACTCAAAAACCGGCGTCTCTACCCCGGAATCTTTAGGATGTGATCAATGATGCAAACAAGGGTTGGTGTTATTGGTGGTGGACAATTAGCTTGGATGATGGCACAGGAAGCCAAGAAATTAGGCATTTCTCTAATTGTACAAACACCACACCCCGACGATCCCGCCGTTGCTTTAGCTGACGGGGTTGTCTTCGCAGAAATAGCTGACGTGGAAGGCACAAAAAAACTAGCTCAACATTGTGATCTGATCACTTTTGAAAATGAGTTTGTTAATTTAGATGCCCTAGAAGAATTAGCGGCCACAGGAGTGAAATTCTATCCTAGTTTGGCAAATCTGCGCCCCCTATTGGATAAATACGAGCAAAGATGTTATTTACGCTCCCTAGGGTTGCCTGTGCCTGATTTTTGGGCGATAGATAATTTATCCCAACTAGAAAATTATCCTTTTCCGCTAGTGCTGAAAGCGCGACGACAGGGTTATGATGGTCAAGGAACCTTTATTATCCGCACTGCTGAAGAGTTAAACGCCAAAAAGCCGCAATTAGAGCGTCTTGACTTGATGTTAGAAGCTTATATTCCCTACGAGCGAGAATTAGCCATCGTTGCCGCTAGGGGATTAACCGGGGAAATCGTCACCTATCCCGTGGTGGAAACCCATCAAGAGGAGCAAGTCTGTCACTGGGTGATTGCTCCCGCCGCTCTTAACCAATCATTACAAGCTCAAACCGAACATATCGCCCATCATCTGTTAAGTAGTTTGTCGGCGGTGGGTGTTTTCGGGATGGAATTATTTGTCACTTCCCAGGGAGAGGTATTGATTAATGAAATCGCTCCCCGTACCCATAATTCGGGTCATTACAGCCTCTCTGCCTGTCTTACCTCGCAATTTGCCCTACAACTGCAAGCAGTGGCTAATTTGCCCCTTGGAGCCACGGATTTAAAATCTGCCGGGGCAGTCATGGTTAATTTATTGGGTTTTGAGGATAGTGACGGCGATTATGGGGAAAAAAGAGCAATTTTAGCGGCAATTCCAGGCGCTCACGTTTTTTGGTACGGGAAAAAATCCCGTCCTGGTCGAAAATTAGGCCATGTCACCCTGTTAAGGGATACAAGCGATCGCTCCAAGTTATCGGATCTGGCAAAGCAGATAGAAAAGCTTTGGTATGGTTGTTAGGGAAGTGGGGTGTATTTTCAGTAAACAGTAATCAGTGAACAGTAATCAGTGAACTGATAACTGATAAAAATGTAAACTGAAAACTCACATCTGATCACTGATAAGTAACTGGTTATAATTAAATTTAAAATCGATTTTAGGTTCGATCCCCCCTGCCCCCCTTGATAAGGGGGGTGCCGATAGGCGGGGGGATCTGATAATTTTTAACGCCTACCTACTTAACTGATAACTGATTACTGATTTATAACTGATAACTGATAACTGATTCAGTAAACCCTACTTAAAAGACATTTTTGATTGCCTCGGTCAGTTTTTGACTAATTAACTCGTTACCGTCTCGACTGAGATGAATATTATCGATATAGAGGGAATCAGGATTGGGATGGGCTTGAAAAATGGGCAGAAAATCTAGATAAAAAATCTGCTGGTTGCTGGTGAAATCCGCTAGTCTTTGACGGGCTTTTAATTCATAATCTCGCCCCTGTTTTTGAGCTTCGCGAATGAGGGGGGTAATAGCGATAATTAAACGGGCTTGATTAGCCTGAGCAAGGGCTTGAATTTGGGCAAGAGCGGTTAAATTATTGCCCACTCGATCGCCTCCTTCTTGCACCGGTGGTAGGGGAGGATAACGCTTAAAATATCGATCGTACAACTCGATTAAAGCTAAAGCCTGCCGGCGAGCGGGATAATTAATTTCTCGTCCCACCACCGCCGAACTAGGAGCTAAAGCGAACAGATCATCGGTGTTCATTAATAACACAATCACCTGGGATTCAAAGGTGCCGAAACGTCGGAGATAGGCCGATTGATTGCGCGGTCCCCAAGAATTAGCCGAAGCATTGAGAACTTCCACTGAACTCGTCAGATTCTGGCCTAAATTTTTGGCGATTAAAGCAGAAATGGTCTCTTTTTGATCTGTCCACCAGGAGCCATTAGCGATCGAATCACCGATTAACATGATTCTCGTCGTCTCTGGGGGCCGTTGGGGTGTAATCGGATCGCTCCGCATCGAATACTGATTAACGGCGATAAAATTGGAAAACCGGCGCGTTTGTTGATTAGGAGCCAAAAGATAGCCAATTTCGGCATCAGCTTTGTAAATAAGCGGATTACCGAACCCGAAGACAATTCTTAAAATAGCCTCAAGGAAAAGGGCAAGGGCGAAAAGAACGCCTAGAATGATTAAAGACAGCCGAATGATACCAATTTCTAATAACACGGATAGATGAGAGTTAGCTAATTTATGATCCTAAAGTGTCTCATACTTTCTACATCCATCTCATGAAAAGGAGTTAAGAGCAATGTCAGACTTAAATCGTGGCATCATGAAATTCGAGGGGGCCGATAAACCGGCAGTAGTGGCGATATCGTCCATTATCGTTATCGGTAGTATTATTGCTCTGATGCTTTGGGCAATGAAAGTCGCCTACACCTAGTTAGCTAGAATAATTTCGCTCACTTTTGGCATCACTCGGTTTAAATTTCTTGACGTCACGATCTCACCTCTTGTCCCCTTGAGCCTGTAGGATAGGGTCAAGGGAGAAATTGCTAGTTCCCTCTATCGCGCTTGCTAGTCACACCCGACTCGAGACAGATTATCGATGAGCAGATCAACTTCTGTTTTAACAGAACTGTTGCAGTTACTCCCCCAATGGCGATCGCAGATGTACTTCAAAGCATCCCTGACCGCGCTATCTCACGCCATGGAGGATCAGGTTTTAGCGGAAGACGATCAACCATTAGTGATTGCCAGTTTTCAGCGTGAGCGCTTTTATCGTCAAGAGGCCCATCGCTACCGACGCATTGCCCACAAAAGCGGGCAAGTTTATGTTTTGTCAGCCCCAGAAACCGATTTTAAGCATAGTTCCGACATTTACGAGACGATCGCTTTTCAACCGGAGGACAGTTTAGCCCAAGAATGGCATCTAGTGGTTATCAGTCGCCATTATGCTAGTTGTTTAATCTGTCGGGAACGAACCCATCTGACAGCAGAGGGGGAAAATGGGGCAGCTATGGATAATAATCGCCGTTTTGAGGGGCTTTGGACGAGCGATCGCCATGTAAGTCAACAGGCCGCCCAAATTCTTTTAAATCATATTCTCGATTATCGTCCCGAACTAGCCGACAAAATTAGGCGCGCTCAAGAAGAATACCTGATCTGTGAACTGACGGACAGGGATCATCAAGAGGAACCAGATCCCTTTGTCCAGCGATTGGTCACTTATTTGCAAGCGGGACAGTATAAACTGCTGAAAGCCAATCGTTCCTTGGCATCGAAAGAACACAAGGAAAGACTGATCAACTCGGTGACAGCCTCGATCCGTCGTTCCCTCGATCCGGAAGCTATCCTACAGGTGGCAGTGCAGAAATTGGGGCAGGGATTGGGAGTCTGTCGCTGCGTGGTCTATCGTTGTCATGAGGCCGACATTAACGCCACCATCGAACACGAATTTTTAAACTCCGGCATTAGTTCCATCAAAGGACAAAAATGGCCACTGAAAAATAATCCTCTTTTTCAGGAAGTGCTGGAATTGAGAGAATCCCTGAAAATCGAAGACGCTATTCACGATCCCCGTCTCCCCGGCGATTCCATTCAAAATCTGGTGCGGGAATGTTCCATCTATTCCTGGTTATTAGTACCGATTCTTTACCAAAGTCGTCTCTTGGGAATGTTGGAACTGCATCACTGTGGACCCTATACCACCACTTGGAAAAGCGAGGATGTCGCCCTTGTGGATGCGGTGGCCACTCAAATCGGAGTCGCCCTCATTCAAGCAGAAGCCTACGCTAATTTACAGGATTTAAATGAACAATTAGCCGCTCTCGATCGCACTCGTTCTAATTTAGTCGCCATAACCGGCCACGAATTACGCACCCCCCTCTCCACCATTCAAGTCTGTCTAGAAAGTTTGGCCTCGGAACCGGATATGCCGGCAGAAATGCGCCAAATTATGCTTGATACTGCCCTGAAAGATGCGGAACGAATGCGTAAATTAATCCAAGATTTTTTAACTCTTTCTCGGTTAGAAAGTGGCCGGGTTAATTGGAATCCCGAAGCTTTATCCTTATCGGAATGTGTGGAATTAGCCATCAGTCATGTTCACTCCCGCAATCTCGACAACGACAACCCAAAAATTAGCAATCTTGTCCCCCCTAATCTGCCCTTTGTTTTAGCCGATGGCGAGTGGTTAGTGGAATTACTCTCCAAACTTCTCGATAATGCCTGTAAGTTTACCGGTCGCGAGGGAAATGTCTCGATCGAAGTCGCTTCGGGAAAGCCAAAAACTCTAGAAGTAACCATTTCTGACACTGGACGCGGGATCGAACCCAATCGTTTAGAACAGGTTTTTGATCGCTTTTACCAAGAGGAGGGGGCCCTGCGACGCAGTGCCGGGGGAACCGGTTTAGGACTGGCTATCTGTCGTCAGATCGTTAATGGTTGGGGCGGCGAAATTTGGGCAGAATCCCAGGGCAAAAATAACGGCAGTCAGTTTCATTTTACTATTCCAATATTTAAAGATAAAACTAACGATAATCCCCAAAATACCGCTCCGAAAAAATCCTCCCGTCGTCCTGCCAGTAAACGTAAATAGCGGCCGGTTGCCCGTTTAGTTTTTGCTCTTTGCTCGTGACTTCCTATTCCTTTTCTTCATCAAAAACTAAACAAAAAAGCATTAAAAAAGAAGCATCAAATCCCCAAGATATATAATAAAATTAAAAGAGTAATCAATTAGTCGTTTTTAGGTGAAAAAATTATGGGACGCGCCAAGAGAGTGGTTTTAGCTTATTCCGGAGGAGTCGATACTTCCGTCTGTATTCCCTATCTCAAACAGGAATGGGGAGTAGAAGAAGTGATTACCCTAGCCGCCGATTTAGGACAGGGAGACGAATTGGGACCAATTCAAGAAAAGGCTCTGCGCTGCGGAGCGATCGAATCCTTAGTCGTCAATGCCCAGGAAGAATTCGTCAAAGAATACGCTTTTCCCTCAATTCAAGCTAATGCCCTGTACGAAAATCGTTATCCCCTTTCTACCGCCCTGGCTCGTCCTTTAATCGCTAAATTATTAGTAGAGGCCGCCGAGAAATACGGGGCCGATGCCGTCTCTCACGGCTGCACCGGCAAAGGTAACGATCAGGTGCGTTTTGATGTGGGCATTATGGCCCTCAATCCTAGTTTAAAAGTTCTCGCTCCCGCCCGGGAATGGGGCATGAGCCGGGAAGAAACCATCGCCTACGGGGAAAAATTCGGGATTGAGTCTCCCGTGAAAAAATCCTCACCCTTTAGTATCGATCGTAACCTGTTGGGGCGCAGTATTGAAGCCGGTCCCTTGGAAGATCCGATGACGGAACCCCCGGAAGAAATCTATTTAATGACCAAAGCGATCGCCGATACTCCCAACGAGCCGGAATACGTCGATATTGGTTTTAATCAGGGGATTCCCGTCAGTTTAAACGGAGAAAATCTCGCTCCCGTCACGCTAATTAGTCAATTAAATGACCTAGTGGGTAAACACGGTGTTGGTCGGTTAGATATGATCGAAAACCGGGTAGTGGGAATTAAATCCCGAGAAATTTACGAGGCCCCGGCTTTATTAGTTTTAATTGACGCTCACCGGGACCTAGAAAGTTTGACTTTAACTGGAGATGTTACCCAATATAAACGGGGAATTGAAGATACCTACGGACAGTTAATTTATAAAGGATTGTGGTACAGTCCCTTAAAGGAAGCGATCGATGCTTTTATCATCAAAACCCAAGAACAGGTAACGGGATCGGTGCGAGTGAAACTGTTTAAAGGTAACGCTAAAGTGGTCGGTCGTCAGTCAGCCAATTCTATCTATTCTCCCGATTTAGCTACCTACGGAGCCGAGGATCAATTTGATCATAAAGCTGCCGAAGGTTTCATCTATGTTTGGGGATTACCCAGCAAAGTTTGGGCCGAAAAAACTAGAGGGAAGTAATCAACAATCCTCCCCTAAGTAAGTGGGTTTTAATTCATATCCCCCCAGCGATCAACACCCCCCTTATCAAGGGGGGAAGGGGGGATCAGCACCCCCCAAGGTAGGGTTAATTCATGAATTAACCCTACTATGACTGGACCAGGGGGGAATCAACAAATAACTGATTTAAATTTGATTACCGATTTTATCAGACTTAGGATTGTTAATAAAATTAAATATAACTAATAAAATTACTTTTTTAGAACCATGCCAGCAAAAGATATTTACCATGAAGCCGTGAAAAATGCCTTAATTAAAGACGGTTGGAGTATTTTAGCTGATCCTGATAAAATTAAATATAAAGATGTTGAATTTTTGCTGATTTAGCAGCAGAAAAACCTTTGGCTGCTGAAATAAATGGACGTAAAATTGTTGTGGAAATCAAAAGCTTTTTAAGTCCCTCACCTATGAGAGATTTTGAAATAGCTTTAGGACAATATATTTTATATCGAAATTTAATCAGTCTTACCGAACCAGAATATCAAATTTATCTAGCCATTAAAGACAGCATTTATGAAAATTTTTTCCAACGAGAATCAATTCAGGCTATTGTGAAAATAAATCAATTACTTTTGCTGGTTGTTGAAATGGAAAAGGAGAAAATTTTACAATGGATAGACTAGAAAAATATCGCAATGCCATTAAAAAAGTATTAACAGAATATCACGAATGGGTTTCTGGTTCTGCTAATTTAGATCAAGAAAGTTGTCTGGTTTTTGACGAGATACATGATCAGTATTTTTGGATTTTTATGGGTTGGGAAGGCAAGAAAAAAATCAGGAATATTCAAGTCCATATTAGGATTAAAAATGAGAAGATTTATATTGAGGAGGATTGGACTGAGGAAGGGATCGCTACGGAATTATTAAGGGAGGGTATTTCTAAAGAAGATATAGTTTTAGCTTTTTACGATCTGGAAACTCGTAAGTTAACAGGGTTTGCTGTGAGTTAAGTTATCGGTAAATCTTGCCTGGAAATCTGAGGTTGATAAAAGAAGCTTAAAGGAGCTATTTTGTTACTTTTGAACCAGTTTATCCTTATGGTTAACAAGAATTTGAGCTATAATCATAATATCTCTATAACCCCACATAAAAAAGGCTTATGGCCATTTCAATTACTTTAACCCTACCGGATGAGATTTTTAATCTAGCTCAATCCTTAGCCCATTCAATTAACCGTGATCTTAATGATATATTAGTAGAAGCGATCGCTTTTTCTATTAGTCCCAATTATCAAGGCGAAAAAATCTCATCCCTAAATTCATTATCAGATGAAGAAATTATCAAATTAACTCAATTACAAATGGCATCAGAACAGGATCAAAGATTAAGCGAGTTGCTCAATCAACAACAAGAGAGGGATTTATCAACCTTTGAAAATACGGAACTTTGGTCATTGATGCAAATTTATCAAATAAACTTGTTAAAGAAGTCTCAAGGATTAAATGAAGCGGTTAAAAGAGGATTAATTTCACCCTTAGAAGCATGAATCCTAACCCTATTCCCGACTATATTAAAGATAAAATTCGCCAACAAGCTAATACTAAATCTGGTTATTAAAAACTGATTATTTATTCCCCCTTTTGCATGAGGTTCTCTCCTTTATAAGTAGCCTATACTCAACGGATTTAGTATAATTGCTGATTGTCGGTATTCCTGCAAATGTAAGATGCACCAGGTCAATTTATTGCGGGGGAACCTAGGAGCGAAGGTGATCATTTCGGTCAAAGAAATAAGTAGAGGTAGAACCTCGCTTATCTGCGTTGCCAGCTATAACCTGGCAACCAGTCAAAAATATTTATATAACCCACAACTATCTTAAATATAAAAATCATAATAAATGATGATTAAATAACCCTTGACTCCCCCCCCTTTTGTGATACTTTCTGTTGCAGAATATTGGCGCAAAACTAGCGTTAAATATGACCATATTTCTGTCCTATTATGGCCATCAAATCCATGAAAAAATTACTGACAATTTTAACCCCCTTGACTCTGATGGGGTTAGTAGCTGGGGTTACTCCTGCTCAAGCGGCAATAGTAGCTGGTTGGAATCAATTTAATGCCAGTACCGCAACCTATCCCAAAGCGGCGGATAATGTAGGTGCGAATATAACCAGCACTGGGTTAGATACCGCCGGGATAACTCGGTTGGATGGGACTATCTTCCTGTTGGGTAAGTTGGGTAATACGAGTTCTGGCGGTTGGAATACAGGTAGCACTGTTGATACCAACCAATACGTCGAATTTGCCGTGCAACCCGGTGCAGGTTTTCAAGTCGATTTTACTAACTTACAACTCAATGCGGGGCAAGATGAAACGCGGCTAGATTTGGTCTTGCGCTCTAGTGTTGATGGGTTCACCAGTAATTTAGGGACACAAGTTAGCTTAACAAATAGCTTTAATACCTACAGCTTTGACCTAAGCAGTTTAGCACCCCAAACCGGCCCAGTGCAGTTCCGTCTCTATGGACTGAATGCTAACACCCCAAATGTCTGGTTCATTGCTGTCAACTCCGCTACTGTTGCCGGGGGTGGGTTTGTGGCTCTTAATGGGGATATCACTCCTGCTGGTGGCGGTGGTGTATCAACCCCGGAACCTAGTGGTATAGTGAGTTTAATCGCTGTTGGTGCGTTGGGTGCTGCTTCTCTTCGTCGTCGGGGATAAATTATCCTTGGCAGGGGCAACTACAGAGGGGTTGCCCCGATATTGGTTAAATATTATCAATATTCTTTTACATTTCCTCGGCAATTTGTTAAGCTGATAAGGTGAAAGAGGAATAACAATCAATAGAGCCAATGACTCCCCAATTAATGATTCAACCTTCGTCTTTAATGAGAGAAGGGGTTGAACTCCGCGAATTTGGTAACATTTATTTATTCAGGTTTACTTCAGAGCTACAATCTCGTTTTGAGCAGTTATTAGCTAAGAAGAAAACTGACAGTCTCTCTGTTGACGAAGAAGCGGAGTATGCTGGACTTTCTGAACTAGAGCGCGTTTTTACGCTTATTAACGCCCAACTTGCCACCAAAAGTCAATGGTGTCCCTATCAACTCGAAGAATAGTCCGACAACGAGCTAACTTTGCAACGAGTCAACGAGTCAAAGAAATAAGTAGAGGTAGAACCTCGCTTATCTGCGTTGCAAGGTAAAACCTTGCAACGAGTCAAAGTCCTTTTTTTAATTAGAGAAAATATGCAGATAAAAGACATGACTCCCCAAGAGTTACAAAGTTTAATCCGTAATACAGTAGATGATACTCTAGATGAATACTTTGGTGATCCGGATGAGGGAAAACAAGTTAAAGAATCTTTTAAAGAAAAGTTATTAGAAATCCAACAAAAAAGACTACAAGGAAGAGCGACTATTCCTGCAGCTGAGGTGGATAAAAGATATGGGATAGAACCTTAAATGAGCTATTCTGTTACTTTTGAACCAGAGTCGATAACTGATTTAGATTTGATCACAGATTTTATCAGACTGAGGATTCTTAATAAAATTGCATGGTTAGCTATCAACTTTGAACAGATAACTCCCCTACCTCTTACGAGAGAATGGTCAGGGTTTTACAAATTAAGAGTAGGAGATTATCGGGTTATTTATGAATTTGATCGAGAGAGTAGGATAATTATTATTGTTAGAGTAGGTCATAGAAGTGAAGTTTATGACTAAATACTTACTAAAATAATTGGGATCAGCAATAAGCTAAGATACATTTTAAACGCCTATTCTTACTTTATTCCCTGTGCTTTAAGTCGGGTAACAAAGGGAGAATCTCCGGCTTTTTCTCGCATTTTTTGGGCAAATTCTAAATCAGCTTGGATAGCTTGATCTAATTCATCTCTATGTTCCCAATAGTAAGCTAATGCTGAGTGAATTTGACTCATACTTAAATCACGATGGTTAATGTGAATTTCTGCTGGAGTCCAACCGTAAGCTATTTGTGCCATAACTAGATCAATCACTTTTAGGGTAGAACCCGCAATTATTGGTACTCCCCGATGATCAATTGCAATATGTTTATAGTCTGTGAGATTTGTTGTCATGTAGAGAGGGTTAAGCTAAGACACATTTATAATTATACTAAGTACCTAGGCAAAATTAATTACACATATCTAACCACCTCTTGCCTCTTGCATGAGTGCCTATCTTGACTAGGAAATTTATTTTGCACTACTACTTACCTCATTGCCGCAAATTCTTGGGACAAGTGGTTTAAGCTACTTGTTTATACCCAAATAAAAAACGGTCTCCCTAAACCAGTTGCCAAAATCGCCGCCATGGACAGTCAATTACTTGATCAACTCGGACAATTACAAAACCTCTTAAAAACCAGCGAAAAAGCTCTGATTGCCTATTCTGGGGGCGTGGATAGTACCCTAGTGGCAAAAGTGGCTTATGATCTGCTAGGGAGTCAAGCATTGGCAATTACGGCGGTTTCCCCTTCCCTACTGCCGGAAGAATTAGAAGAAGCGATCGCTCAGGCCGATTATATCGGTATTCTGCACGAATTGGTGGAAACCGAGGAAATGAATAACCCCAATTACACCAGTAATCCCGTTAATCGCTGTTATTTCTGCAAAAGTGAGCTACACGACACCCTTAAACCCCTTGCTCTCGCTCGTGGTTATTCCTACGTCATCGATGGCGTTAATGCTGATGATTTAAGGGATTATCGTCCCGGAATTCAAGCCGCTAGGGAGCGCGGCGCTCGTTCACCTTTGGCGGAAATTGGTATCACAAAAAGCGAAGTTCGTCAACTATCTCGTTACTTAAATTTACCTTGGTGGGATAAACCGGCGCAACCCTGTTTAAGTTCCCGTTTTCCCTACGGGGAGGAAATTAGCCTGGAGAAATTGCAAAGAGTCGGACGGGCGGAGATTTATCTGCGAAAATTAGGTTATCGTCAATTACGGGTGCGATCGAGCGGCGATACGGCACGGATTGAATTACCAGCAGCAGCAATTCCCGACTTTATTAATCGGACAAATTTAAGCCAATTAGTCGCTGATCTGCAAAAATTAGGCTTTATCTATGTCACCCTCGATCTAGAAGGTTATCAAAGCGGCAAACTTAATCGAGTCCTCTAAGTGTGAGGTGATGGGAGAGTGGGAATTATGAATTATGAAGTGGGGAAGTGGGGGAGTGGGGAAGTGGGGAAGTGGGGGAATTTCAACTAACACCCTAACAGCCTAACACCCTAACACCCC
>NZ_JADBTF010000246.1:0-4552 GCF_020246295.1 Microcystis sp. M090S1
GGGGGTTATAAGGGATGGAACCCTTATATAGAAAGGCATTTAGCGATTTTTGTCAATTGTTTTTTATCTAGAGCGAACTAATCAATTAAGTCTCTTGCCAGATAAGGATTTAGTCGATTTATGCCCCCCTATCGAACCATAACAAGTAATGAAGAGCCAATAATCTCCTAACTGCTGACTACTGATAACTGATAACTGATAACTGATCAATGTCGATCGCTCTAAACGTTAACATTAAAGGTAATGGCTATCCGATCCTCTGTCTGCACGGTCATCCCGGTTCGGCAGCCAGTATGTCTGTATTTACCGATCATTTTTGCCAACGCTGGCAAACCCTGGCCCCGGATCTGCGCGGCTACGGTAAAAGTCGTTATCGCCGCGATTTTCAGCTAGAAGAACATCTAGAGGATTTAATCGGGCTGCTCGATCGCCAAAAAATCCCGCAATGTTTAATTCTCGGTTGGTCTTTGGGGGGTATAATCGCACTGGAATTATTATTGCGACATCCCGATCGCTTTCCTGGTTTAATTCTAGTGGCCTCGGCCGCGCGGCCTTGGGGTAGTCATCCTCCTATCACCACCACAGATTTAGTTTTGACGGGGATGGCGGCAATTCTCAATCAGATTAAACCGGGATGGCGTTGGAATATTGATACTTTTGCTCGTCGTTCCCTGTTTCAGTACCTTTTTTCACAACATCAAGCGATCGCCTATCAATATCTCGCTCAAGATGCTGTTCCTGCCTACTTACAAACTTCTCCCTTTGCCGATCGCGCTTTAAATCGGGCTTTAAAAAAAGGTTACAATTGTTTAAAATCTCTTGACAAAATTACAATTCCCTGCTTGGTTCTGGCGGGGGCAAATGATCGCCATATTACCAGTGCTTCTAGCCAAGAAACGGCCGAAAACCTGAAACTGTCTCAGTGGAAATGTTACCCAGACACGGCCCATCTGTTCCCCTGGGAAATCCCCGACTTAGTTTTAGGGGACATTGATGCTTGGTTAGCGGCGCATTTTAGCGATAAACTGGCAGAGTGAAGTGAAAACTACTGCCGTGGTCAGGGACACTATCCACCCAAATTTGACCGTAGTGGGCGCGAATAATCTTGCGACAGACCGATAAACCGATGCCATAACCTTCTTTCCCCTCATCCCGTTTGAGACGCACATGACCCTCAAAAATATGTTCTTGTTTTTCTTCGGGGATGCCGGGGCCGGTATCACTGATGCTCACCTGTACTTTTTGAGTAGTACGATGGAGGACAGAAAGGGTAATTTCGCCGCCGGCGGGGGTATATTTGATCCCATTCTCCAGGAGATTAATAATCACCTGTCGGATTAACTCCTCATCAGCATAGACGGGGGGCAGATCTTGGGGGATATCGCTTTGGAGAGTTAAAGTCTTTTCCTGAAAAGTATCGGTAAATTGAGACAAAATTTCCTGACAGAGGGATTGGAGATAAAATTTACTCTGTTGGAGAGTGAATTGCGCCGCCATGCTCTTAGAAGCTTGCAGAATATCCGTAATCAAACGGTTCATAATCCGGAACTGTTTGCGGGCCTGTTGGTGCAGTTGTTCTCGTAATTGCAGACTGCGCTCAGTATCCGGTTGATGATAGGCTAATTCTAGGGTTTCCACGGCGATGGAAGCGGCGGTGAGAGGGCTGCGTAAATCGTGGGCTAACATAGCCAAAATTTGGTCTTTAAATTTTAATTGTTCTAATAATTCTTCCTTTTCTTGTTTGAGACGAAAAACCTCATCGGCGATGCGGATGAGTTCGCCCGAATGTTCCACCTCTTGAAGTTGTGCATCATCAGCGTGATGATTTTTGACCTCCTCTTTAATCGCTTTTTGCCAACGTACCAACCATTGTTTAAACTGTTCCACCAGATTACTGCCCGCGAGGGTATGGCGGGGGACGGGGGCAATTTTGACCAAGGCGGGGGTAGCTACAAGGCGAAAATGTTCGACTAAATGAGGTTGCTGGCGAATTTCGATGATTTGTAGGTCAATCGGGTAATCAGACTTTAAAGACTGGAGATAGGACTGAATTTGACGGATAATTTCTTGAGAACTGGGACGGTCATCAACAAACAGCAAAAGTTGAATCGAGAGAGGCGTTGTCGTCTCTCTCCCTAAAGCAGTCAGTGGCTCGTTAGATGGGAGCATCGGAAAATTAGTAAACCTAGGGATTGACGAGATCGATCGACGATTGATCGACTTTTATCATATTCTTTATTGTAGAAGCTTAAGATAGTATAAAATCTACTCAACCTAATCTTAAAGTTTTATTCCTTAATTCTAAGAAGAAATCCTATGGCTTTTGGCTATGTTGCCCTAGTTCTCCACGCTCATCTCCCTTTCGTCCGCCATCCCGAAAGCGATTACGTCCTCGAAGAAGAATGGTTATACGAAGCAATCACAGAAACCTACATCCCTCTGCTGCAAGTTTTTGAAGGTCTCAAGCGGGACGGTATCGATTTTAAAATGACCATGAGCATGACTCCGCCTTTGGTGTCGATGCTGCGGGATCCGTTACTGCAAGAGCGTTATGAAGAACACTTAGGTAAGTTAGAAGAATTAATTGCTAAAGAAATCGACCATAATCAACACAATGGCCATATTCGCTACTTAGCCGAATATTACGCTGAATCTTTCCAAAGTATCCGACAAACTTGGGAAAAATACGATCGAGATCTGGTCAAAGCTTTTAAACAATTCCTTGACAGTAATAACCTAGAAATTATCACCTGTGGTGCGACTCACGGTTATATGCCCCTGATGAAAATGTACCCACAAGCGGTCTGGGCGCAAATTGAGGTGGCCTGTCAACACTACGAAGAAAATTTCGGTCGTCGTCCCAAGGGCATTTGGTTGCCGGAATGTGCCTACTACGAAGGGGTAGAAAGAATGTTAGCCGATGCGGGCATTCGTTATTTCCTCGTCGATGGCCACGGTATTCTCTACGGTCGTCCTCGCCCCCGTTACGGCAGTTACGCGCCCATTTTCACGGAAACCGGGGTGGCTGCTTTCGGTCGTGACCACGAATCTTCTCAACAGGTTTGGTCTTCCCAAGTTGGTTATCCGGGGGATATAGTTTATCGGGAATTCTATAAAGATTTGGGCTGGGAAGCGGAATACGAGTATATTAAGCCCTATATCATGCCCAACGGTCAACGCAAGAATATAGGCATCAAATACCACAAAATTACTAGCCGGGACGGTGGTTTATCGGAAAAAGGGC
Organism: Microcystis sp. M090S1; assembly: GCF_020246295.1. Classification (NCBI taxonomy): domain Bacteria; kingdom Bacillati; phylum Cyanobacteriota; class Cyanophyceae; order Chroococcales; family Microcystaceae; genus Microcystis; species Microcystis sp. M090S1. The sequence goes on from NZ_JADBTF010000246.1 coordinate 3,245, forward strand.
TTTATGACCCCTACTGGGCCAAAGAAAAAGCCGCCGAACACGCGGGCAATTTTATGTATAATCGCGAGCGGCAAGTGGAGAGTTTAGCCGGAATTATGGGCCGTCCTCCCCTGATTGTTTCTCCCTACGATGCCGAGTTATTCGGTCACTGGTGGTATGAGGGACCCTGGTTTATTGATTTTCTGTTCCGTAAGTCTTGGTATGACCAAAATATCTACCAAATGACCCATTTAGCCGATTATCTCCGGTCTAACCCGACCCAGCAGGTCTGTCGTCCTTCCCAATCCAGTTGGGGTTATAAGGGTTTCCATGAATACTGGCTGAATGAAACTAATGCTTGGATCTATCCTCACCTACACAAAGGCACGGAACGGATGATTGAATTAAGTCATCATGAAGCGGAGGATGAATTGCAGGAACGGGCTTTAAATCAGGCGGCCCGGGAGTTATTATTAGCACAATCTTCTGATTGGGCGTTTATTATGCGAACCGGTACGATGGTTCCCTATGCTGTCCGGCGCACTCGTTCCCACCTGCTGCGGTTAAATAAAATCTATGAAGATGTGAAATCCGAGAAGATTGATGCCGGTTGGCTGGAAAAAGTCGAGGAAATCGACAATATTTTCCCCAATATCGATTATCGCGTCTATCGACCCCTGTAATCTTTGTTAGAGATTAATAAAAATTTTGGTGCGTTATGGTTTGTAACGCACCTTGTTGCTTTCTGATTCACTCATTACTTGATCTCCTGTAGATTTCTGCACTATCTACAAAAATAGTACCCAACTTATCGAAAATTTGGGTTAAAACCCCGTCGTTTTACGACGGCTTTTCCTGATTTTTAATGTAGCACTTAAGAACTTCCAGTGGCGCACCTCCTACAGAAGATACAAAATAACTGGGCGACCAAAGAGCGTCTTTTCCGTACGGTTTAGGATATCCAGCTTGTCCATACCTACGACTAGAGACTCCCTTTAAAGAATTGACCATCACGGAAATAGATAATTTCGGTGGATATTCAATCAATGCGTGTACATGATCGGACTCCCCGTTAAATTCCAATATCTGAAAATTCATCTTTTCCGCAACTTCCCTAAAAGATTTTTCAACCAAAGTCAGACTTTTACCAGTAAAAACCTTTCTTCTGTATTTTGTCACACAGACCAAGTGTATCTTTAGATCGGAAACAGAGTTTCTCTCTTTTCGCAACCGACTTGACATTATTGACAGACCTAGTTAAAATAAATACAGACACAAATATCTTAACCCAATGAAAGCGAGGTATCAATACCGTATTTACCCAACAGA
>NZ_JADBTF010000247.1:0-23770 GCF_020246295.1 Microcystis sp. M090S1
AGAACCCAATAACCAAGTGGCTAAATCATCGGAGAAGTTTTCGGCAATAAATTTACAAATATTATCAAACATCGTCAGGGATTACTTTCCGTTTCTCCTAGGATACCCTCGATCGCCGGTGTTGACATCCTGTATTTGTCGTAACTATTGCCGAAGAGAATCGTAGCGCGGAATACATTATCGGCAAAATTCAATTCTAATCATCGACTAAACTCTATAAATTTCAGCAAATTTGTCACATCTTAACCAGGAATTTCTTGACAATTACTAGAGGAAGGGGTAGCTTGCAATCAGTTTAATTTTGTGGAGCCTTATGCTATTAGTTAACCTTATCAATCACGGGGGGGGGAGAAGCAAGGCTTATCAAAGCCTCTGCTGAAATCCTTTTCTCTAGTCACGGCCACTGCGATCGGTTGTATTAGTATCGCCACCAGTGCCACTGCGGCCAGTTTTTACTTCGCTTTCGGTAGCGAAGGTACGGGGAACGGTGAGTTCAGTATCCCCACAGGTGTCGCCGCCGGTAGCGGTGGTAATATCTATGTGACTGATGGCAGTCGCGTACAGGTGTTTAACTCCAATGGAGTCTTCCAGTCCACTTTCGGTAGCAACGGTTCGGGGAACGGTGAGTTCAGTGGCCCCATCGGTATCGCTGTCGGTAGCGGTGGTAATATCTATGTGGCTGAGATTGTCAACGCTCGCGTACAGATATTCAACTCCAGTGGTGTCTTCCAGTCCACTTTCGGTAGCGAAGGTTCGGGGAACGGTGAGTTCAGTATCCCCTTCGGTATCGCGGTCGGTAGCGGTGGTAATATCTATGTACTTGATTCTGGCAACGGTCGCGTACAGATATTCAACTCTAGTGGTGTCTTCCAGTCCACTTTCGGTAGCCAAGGTTCGGGGAACGGTGAGTTCAGTATCCCCTTAGCTATCGCCGTCGGTGGCGGTGGTAATATCTATGTAGCTGATAGTGGCAACCATCGCGTACAGATATTCAACTCTAGTGGTGTCTTCCAGTCCACTTTCGGTAGCCAAGGTTTGGGGGACGGTGATTTCATTGCCCCCTACGGTATCGCCGTCGGTGGCGGTGGTAATATCTATGTAGCTGATACTGGCAACTATCGCGTACAGATATTCGACTCTAGTGGTGTCTTCCAGTCCACTTTCGGTAGCTTCGGTACGGGGAACGGTCAGTTCAATTACCCCTTCGGTATCGCTGTCGGTAGCGGTGGTAATATCTATGTGGCTGATACGAACAACTATCGCGTACAGGTATTCAGCCAAAGTCAGCCGCCGGTGTCCACTCCCGAACCTTCTGGTATTATCGGATTAGGGATACTAGGGGGTGGTTTAGTGGTGCGTCGCCTCGCTAAACGTGGTTAATCGGTGTGGAGTGGGGAGATGAGTTAAAATTTTCCTAATTCCCCACCCTTTGCGGTTAAAAGCTTTAATTGTCCTGCTGCCTTTGTAATTCCTCGATCGCGTCGGGGGATAAATCGGTAAATCGGGCAATTTCTGGGATAGGAAAGCCTTTTAAAATAACTATAAAGTACCAAACAGACCTAACGTGATTTTCCCTGCACCGCCACCAACTAAAACCATCGGTAAATCGCAGGTACTAATAATAGTAATACTAAATCCGTTGAGTATGGGCTACTTATGAGGACAGGCAAAAGGCAATCATGCAAAAGGCAAAAGTGGGAATAAATAATCAGTTTTTAATAACCAGATTTAGTATAATTAACTTTCCATCAGCCAAGAATTTTATATATAGGGTTTATCTTCAATAGTTGCCTGAAAATTAGGTAAGGATTCCAGACAGGTCAAACATTGATGAAATAGGGTATGTTTGGGCTACATAAGCAATAGAAAGTTACCTTTTCTCTAAAATTAGTAAATATTCTGATTTCATGCCATCAGGATTTTTATTCTTGCGAGATTTGAATAATTGTCTGGTTTTAATTCTATCCTCAAAGACGGTATCAAAAATAAAGCCATTTTCCTGAAAATATTCCTGTAATATTCGCCAAGTTTCTACTTCCACTCCATCCACTTTCGGATTACCCACAAAAATGCAAGCTTTCCCAGCTTGTTTTAATTTTCTGGTGGCATTTTCTAAAGCGTTGATAGTGTGACAAAAATAGGAATCGAGTATTTTATGTAAATTCTCTTTCTCTAAAGTCGATCTCACTTGATTTAAGGTTTCGGTTTCGATTAATCTGGTAGCCTGTCGGTAGGGAATTTCTAGCTTAGAGATTTTTTGCACTTCTTTTTCTGTATATCCTAACCAATATAAATCTAGTTTTGCTGTTCTGATATATTCTTGTGCTTGCAGATAGGGGGGTGAACTAATTAAACAATCTAACTCTAGATTTTGATCGATCTCAAAAGTGGCACTATCTACTCCCCCATAAAAAAGCACCTGATTATAATTACGCCAAGTTATGGCAATATATTGATTAACGCTGGTTAAAGTTGCAAAACTCATCTCTTTAATCGTTCGTTTTAATTCCTCTTGCCAATCTCTTTGTAATAGTTCTTGTATATCTGATTTTTTGTATTTCGATTGAAATAATTTAGGTTTGGTATGTTCTGCATAGGAAAACTGTTTACTAACTTTCACTAAAACCGCTTGAATGATCTGGGAATACAAATCAGGTTCTAGACTTTTTTGACCTGCCCAAAGTTTCTGTAAAACTGCTAAAATCTCCTCTGGATACCAATAGTTTAAATTTGACCACTGAGGGATAAATTTATCCTCGTTGGCAAAAACTTGTAAGATTTTTTTATCTAACTCTGAGTAACTCAATGGTTCTTGGTGTTCTGTAATCTTAATCGGTATAATATGGTTTAAAAGATAATTGAGGTCAGTTAAAACTGCATTTCTTTGACAAAGTTTAGCCTCTAAACCCACCGTACCTGAACCAGCAAAAGGATCGATAATCCAATCATCCTTTTTAGTGTAGTTATCAAGGCAAAATCTCACCACTTGGGGAATAAATTTGGCAGGATAATAATAGATGCCATGGGTTAGATAACTGGTGCTGGTGATTTCTGGTACTAAATCTCGAAAAGAAACTAATCGCGGGGTTCCCCGATTAAATTCTTCTAAATTATTAAAATCGAAAAGTTCTAACTGCATGATTCGGCTATCAATTCTTCCTAGGGTAGGCCAGCCAATTAAAATAAAGATTAAAACCGTAGTCGATCAATATTCTAACTTATCGTCCCTTAACCTAACCGAGAACTCAACTTTTTTACTTTTTACTTTTTACTTAACGTGATATACTGCCAGAGGAAAAAATGACGTTTTAATTAGTCTGCGTGAATAGCCAATCCTCGACGATCATAGAACAGGTTAGAGTCCTTGACCCCCTGACACAAACCGATCGCATTGCCGATGTCTGGATTGAGGAGGGGGTAATTAAAGCGATCGAATCTCAGCTTCCCCCAAGAGAAAATAGTAACTATATTTCCGGTCAAAACTGTATTTTTGCTCCAGGATTAGTCGATCTCTACAGTCATTCCGGGGAACCCGGCCACGAGGACAGAGAAACCCTCGCATCTTTGCTCAAAGCGGCCACGGCCGGAGGCTGCACCCGGGTGGCAATTCTCCCCAATACTCTCCCACCCCTCGATCACCCCGCACTCATTAGCACATTACAGCAAAAAAGTCAAGGGTTTTTTGACTCAAAATCGACTCGTCTGCATTTTTGGGCAAGTCTCACCCTAGGAAGACAAGGGCAAAAAATGACGGAATTAGCCGATTTAATGCCTGTAGCGGTGGGTTTTACCGATAATCGCGGTCTAGAAGATTTGGGACTGTTGCGGCACTTATTGGAATACCTAAAACCCTTCGGTAAAAATATCGCCCTTTCCCCCGTAAATCAGCAATTAAAGGGTAATGGAGTCATGCGTGAGGGAGAAACCTCGATTCGCTTCGGTTTACCCGGGGATCCTGCTATTTCCGAAACCACTGCTTTAGCCACAATTTTAGAAATCGTCGGCGAAATTAATACACCTGTTCACATAATGCGAATTTCTACCCGTCGAGGAGTGGAATTAATTCGCGAGGCAAAAATGCGGGGATTGCCGATAACCGCTAGTGTGACGTGGTTGCATCTGCTCTTAAATACAGGATCGATCGCCAGCTATCATCCCAGTTTACACCTCGCTCCACCCTTGGGCAACGAAAGCGATCGCAAGGCGTTAATTGCGGCAATTAAGGAGGGAATGATCGATGCAATCGCGATCGATCATCGTCCCTATACCTACGAAGAAAAAACCGTCTCTTTTGCAGAAGCACCCCCCGGCGCGATCGGGTTAGAATTAGCTTTACCGCTACTCTGGGAAAAATTAGTAATAACCGGGCAATTATCAGCTTTACAATTATGGCAAGCGCTTAGTCTCAATCCCTGTCATTGTTTACAACAAAAACCGGCATCTCTCAACCCCGGTAATCGCGCAGAAGCAATTCTTTTTCATCCCCAAGCAAGCTGGAAAGTAACGACAAATAATCTTCACTCCCTCAGTCATAATACTTTCTGGTTAAATCAAACAATTACGGGAAAAGTCTTAGAAATGTGGAATTTTTAAAGGGTGGCCAATTTCTATCTTGAGACTCTCCTAGTTTTTTGGATAATGATCAGCTAGAATTCTAGAGAGAACTAGAGTAATGCCATGGAAAAAGAACTGGTATCGGACAAGCGCGGTTATCTGCTTCGCACGGTGGCAGAAGCTAAAGAAATTGTCCTTAATTGGTTGCGAGAAATAAATTTAGTTAATGCGATTAAATTAGGTTTACCAGAAGTGGATGACAGATATCATATTTGGCGAATTCCTCTATGTAATGACCAGAAAAAAACCGTTGGGGAAGTGGTGATCGATGCCTACACCACCGAAATTTTAGCCGATAGGACAACCCGGACTGAAATTATTATCGCTCGTCTGTTAAAACAGGATGAATCTAAATTAGAAAACCGCAAGAAAACCAAAAAAGAATACAAGCTTTCCTCTCTGAGAAATACCATCGGATTTGGTGATTGTAGTGAACTTTTGGAGGAAATGCCAGCAGAAAGTGTTGATTTAATTTTTACCTCACCACCCTATTTTAATGCTCGTCCGGAATATTCAGAATTTGAAGAATACGAAAGCTATCTATTGAAGCTGCGACAGGTGATCAGAAAATGCCATCGAGTTTTGAGTGAAGGACGTTTTTTTGTCATTAATATTTCTCCCGTGCTGTTGCGTCGTGCTTCCCGTAATCAAGCTTCTAAACGTATTGCTGTCCCCTTTGATTTGCATCGAATTTTTGTTGAGGAAGGTTACGATTTTATTGATGATATTATTTGGCTAAAACCAGAGGGAGCAGGGTGGGCAACTGGTAGAGGGCGCAGATTTGCTGCCGATCGCAATCCTCTCCAATACAAAACTGTGCCGGTGACTGAATACGTTTTAGTCTATCGTAAACACACGGATTTACTCATCGATTGGCATATTCGTAATCATCCCGATCAAGAAGTAGTAAAAGCCTCAAAAATTGCCGATGGTTATGAACGCACTAATGTCTGGAAAATTAACCCAGTCACTAACTCAAAACATCCCGCCGCTTTTCCCGTAGAATTGGCAGAAAAAGTGATTACCTATTACTCTTTTAAAGGTGATGTGGTTTTAGATCCCTTTGCTGGTTCAGGAACCGTGGGACTAGCGGCCGCTTCTTTAGATAGACGTTTTGTTTTATTCGAGAGTAATTTTAATTATATTGAACTAATACGAAAGCTAATTACTGAAGGCAGTAAGACTGATTTAGATTCAATTATTTGGCTTAATTGTCCGTTAGAAAACTAACAATGAGCGAGGTAAACACCATGACAGCCGGTAAAAGTCACGCTTATTTTACTCCAAAAGACTATCTGGAAATAGAGAAAATTAGTCCCATTAAACATGAATATATGCAAGGGCAAATCTTGGCGATGGCGGGGGCCAGTAAAGCCCATGTTATCATCACAGGTAATCTTTCAGCCCAATTAATTAATCATTTACGGGGTAGTGGTTGTCTTGCCTACGCTACCGATATGAAAGTGCGTCTCCCTAGCTTAAATATCTTCTATTATCCCGATTTTGCCATTACTTGTGACCAACGGGATCGAGTTTCCCAGGAAGATTTTATCCTGCATCCGCGAGTGATTATCGAGGTTTTATCCGACTCCACAGCAGCCTTTGATAGAGGCGATAAATTTGCCGATTATCAAACTATCCCTGAATTAGAGGAATATCTACTTATCGAACAAAAACAAGTCCTAATCGAACAATATCAACGTCAATCTAATAACCTCTGGATTCCCCATATTTATCAAGCGGGAGATTTAATCACTATTAACTGTATTAACTTTTCTTGTCCGATAGAAATTCTTTATCAAAACCTAGAAATTCTTAGCTAGAATCTTGGCCGTAAAAATAGTAAAATGGGGTCAGGTATTATAGGAGAAATTTCCCCTATTTCCTAACCCCCCAACAACTTAGATAATTAACCCCTTTGTCGAGTATTAATCACCTCACCGGCTGCATTAACTAACTCTAGCTGTAGCGGCATTTGTCCCATAGCGTGAGTGGAACAGCTTAAACAGGGATCATAGCAACGAATACCCGCTTCCACCCGGTTTAACATCGCTTCGGGAATTTCGCCACCATGGATATAATGTTGGGCGATTTGTTTCACTGTTTGATTCATGGCCAAATTATTATTACCCGTGGCAATAATCAAATTCACCGTTTCAATCAAACCATTTTCATCCACTTTATAATCATGGAATAAAGTACCCCGGGGCGCTTCACTAACTCCCACCCCTTGCAGATTATTAATTCCTGCTTCGGCCCGGCAGCGTTGAGAAACTATATCGGGATCGTCGATTAAAAGTTCGATACGCTCTAAACAGCCTAAAATCTCCACTAAACGGGCATAATGATAGTAAAAAGAAGAGGTGGCTACACCACCGACCCGATGGCGATATTCCCGTAACTCGATATCCGCTCCCTCCGTGCCAAAATGGGAACAAACATTTAAGCGCGCCAACGGACCAACCCGATAGATACCGTTGGGATAACCGAGGGGTTTATAGTAGGGAAACTTTAAATAAGACCATTTTTCTACTGATTCACCGATATAATCGCGATAATTGTCTTCGCTCAGGTTATCGGCCACGATATTGCCTTGACTATCGGTAAAACGAATATGACCACCGTAGTGTTCCCACTCGTCCCGTTTACCGACCAATCCCATAAACAGGGAAGGGAAATTACCAAAAGCGGCGATTTCTGTGGTTAAATTGTCTAGAAGTCCTTTAAACAGGTTTAAGGCCGTGTAAAGAGTCGCTTTAGACTCCGGCAGTCGTTCTTTAATCCATTGTCGCCCTTCTTCGCTTAAGGGAGAACGCACACCTCCCGGGACAGACCAAGCGGGGTGAATTTTTTTTGCTCCCAAAAGTTCAATAACTTTCTGTCCAAATTGACGTAAACGGATGCCCGCTCGCGCTAGGTCGGGATCGGCTGCGATTAAACCGAAAATATTCCGTTTAGCGGCGTCACTTTCCCAACCAAGCAGAAAATCGGGACTGCTAAGATGGAAAAAGCTTAAAGCATGGGATTGGGTTAACTGTCCCAAATTCATCAAGCGCCGCAGTTTTTCCCCCGCGGGGGGGATTTGCACCGCTAGAATTTTATCACCAGTTTTGGCGGCACAAAGTAGGTGACTAACGGGGCAAATGCCGCAAATTCGGGCAGTAATTCCCGCCATCTCCCACATCGGCCGTCCCTCGCAGAATTTCTCGAAACCGCGATACTCGACCACATGAAAACGCACGTCATCCACTTCCCCCCCATCGTCAAGGAAAATCGAGATCTTGGCATGGCCTTCGATCCGGGTGACGGGATCGATAACGACGGTTTTAGTCATAGTAAGTCCTCATTGTTCAGGAGTTCCACAGAGTGGTATTGTGGAGAGTGCGATCGAGCTTGGTTTCAACGATAATTTATCCCGATCTCCGCCCTGCTGTCTCTATGATAGTTATTACCCCCCTAGCAATCCTAATTTTTATAACAATTTTTCCCGATTCTCAATCGCAGCTAATTTGGCATTTTGTAGCAAATACTACAGAAAATAGTTCGGAAATCCGCAATGATTATCTTTCGCTTTGCTGGTGTTGATCGGTCATTATATATATAGAAGTCGGTTCTCGGCTGTCAGTTTTCAGCTTGGTTCTGCTTTGCTCTCAAAGCTGAGGGCGAAAAGGTCGAAAGTCGGCCAGATTGTTTACAGCTAATCGGGAAAATCACCTTTTTGTTTTGTAATCTTACCTAACAATATCAGCGGCACTGCCGAGGATTCAGGAAACAGCGACCCAAAAACAAGCGATTGTAGTTGATAGCCCTTTGGTATAATACTTCTGTTCTAGATATTGGGAAAAAAAGATAAACTTAACATCATACCAAAGAATGAATTAACTTTGAACCTTTAGGGGATTGCCCGCGTCTAAAAGCGCAGGATACAATCAAAGAAATTCCGATCAAACTCATACCGACTTCAGATAAGCCAGACTCACCCGCGAGTCGGAATAGTAACAGACTTTTTCTGTGTCAAGGAGTCACCACCAAACCAATGCCCACCGCAAAAACCAACCAAACTCAATCACAGCCCACCCTCAATGCCGATATGGTGCGTACCTATCTGCACGAAATTGGGCGAGTTCCCCTCCTAACTCACGAACAAGAAATTATTTACGGCAAACAAGTCCAACGGATGATGAGCCTGTTAGAAGCGAAAGAAGCACTATCGAAGCAATTAGGACGGGAACCAGATCGCTTGGAGTGGGCGGATTCGGTGAATTTAAGCGAAAATGAACTGGATCGCGCCTTGAAAACCGGCGATCGAGCTAAACGGAAAATGATTGAAGCTAACCTCCGCTTGGTGGTTGCGATCGCCAAAAAATATCAAAAGCGGAACATGGAATTCCTAGATCTAATTCAAGAGGGTAGTCTGGGATTAGAAAGAGGTGTAGAGAAATTTGATCCCACCAAAGGTTATAAATTTTCTACCTATGCCTACTGGTGGATTCGGCAAGCGATTACTCGTGCGATCGCTCAACAGGCCCGCACCATTCGTTTACCCATCCATATCACCGAAAAACTGAATAAAATCAAAAGAACCCAGCGCGAACTCGCCCAAAAACTGGGGAGAAGTGCCACCCCTGCCGAGATTGCCCTGGAATTAGAGCTAGAACCCGCTCAAATCCGCGAATATCTCAGTATGGCCCGTCAACCCATCTCCCTTGATGTGCGCGTCGGCGATAACCAAGATACGGAATTGTCGGAATTATTAGAAGATAGCGGAGTTTCTCCCGATACCTTCATCACCCAAGAATTATTACGGCAAGACTTAGCCAATCTCCTAGCCGAATTAACTCCCCAACAACGGGAAGTGATTACTCTCCGTTTCGGTTTAACCGATGGCAAAGAGTTATCCCTAGCCAAAATCGGCCAGAGAATGAACATCAGTCGGGAACGAGTGCGACAATTAGAACACCAGGCCCTGGCTCATTTACGCCGTCGCCGGGCCAACGTCAAGGAATATATTGTCGCTAGTTAGTAAAATTAGCAAATAACCAAGAAGGAGAGCTTGCGCTCTCTTTTTTTTGGGTTTAATTAATATAGAATCCCGATTAGTTTTCACCTGTGGCAGTTCCGTCATGACTAGATCGACAGAAACAGCGACCCCAACACTATACGAAGAAGATTTTTATCTCTGGCTAAAAACCACGGCAGAACAATTAAAAAAAGGCAAATTTGCCGAGGTGGATTTAGACAACTTAATTGAGGAGATTGAATCGATGGGGAGAAGTGAAAGACACGCGCTCAAAAGTCTTTTAACTCGTCTCCTAGAACATTTACTCAAATTAACATACTGGCAATCGGAAAGAGACCGGAATGGCAATCATGGTCATGGAGAAATCAATAATTTTCGGGCAGAAATCCAAGATTTACTGGAGGATAGCCCTAGTTTAAAGCCCTATCTTCGGGAGATTTTTGAGCCATCCTACCATACAGCTTTAGAGACCGTCCGGAAAAAAATGGGTTTATCCCCCGGCGGTTTACCGAGTCAGATAATTGGGAGCATCTCATTTATGCAAGTGAGTAATTATACTTATCCATAAAACTGGTTTCTAGCAAGGCTTTCAAAACAGCTTGACATAAAAACCTGATTTAGGGGTTACAAAGGTGAGATGCTCCCAGATAATTTTTAATCTCGAACAGGTTTTAGATAATCAATGGCTTCCAATCGATTGGGAATAAACTATTGACTATCTAATACTAAATCTGGTTATTAAAGACTGATTATTTATTCCCCCTTTTGCCTCTTGCCTATTGCATGAGTGCCTGTCCTGATAAGTAGCCTATATTCAACGGATTTAGTATAAATTACTCCTTGATCGCTAAACAGTCATCAGTGAACTGAAAACTCAAATCTGAAAACTCAAATCTGATAACTGATCACTGATCTGGGTTCACTCAAGCAACTTCTTCAGCAGGGCATCCACTTCCTCCAGGCCGGATTGATTATTTTTCAGGACATAAACCGCTCGCGCTTGCTTAAAAGCTTCCGCAGCCTCTGTTTTTCGTCCCCGGCCCGCGTAGGACCGACCGAGATTAAGATAGACATCGGCGTTATTGGGGGCGATTTCGGCCAAATCTTGATAGGCGATAATTGCTGCAAGATAATCTTTTCTGGCCAGATGGATGCGACCGATTCCCGCTTGTGCTTCCAAAGATTGGGGTTGCAGGAAAACAGCCCGACGATAAAAGGGGAGAGCCTCGTCAAAACGCTCTTGTTTTTCGAGTAAAATCCCTATTTTTAGCTGAATTAAAAAATTTCCTGCATTTTGTCGTTCTATTTCCTTTAAAATTTGGGTTCCGCCATTTAAATCGCCCTGTTTGAGCAAAAGGCTGGCCAGTTGCAATCTTAATTCACTATTGTTAGGGAATCTTTGCAGGGATTTTTGGAGAAAATCGAGGGCTTCGGTGCTTTTATTCTGTTCGATCAAGGCTTTACCCATGATTTCGTGGGCTTGCTGATTATTGGGGTCGAGAGCTAAAACCCATTGGTAAACTTCGCCCGCTTTAGCATAGTTTTTTTGGCGTAATAACACCACCCCTAAACCGAGGTAGTGTTGGACGTTTTTCGGTTCTATTTGGATAGCGTAGTAGTAAGCGGTGGATGCATTGTCATAATCACCGATATTAGCCAAACTATAACCGAGCGCATGGAAAAAGTCGGGATTACTCGGATCGAGACTTAAAGCTTTTTGGTATGCTTGGGCGGCGGCGTTATAATCCCCTTGCCGCGTTTGTAAAAAGCCGATCCCAGAGAAAATTTTGGCATTATTGCCATCAAGGGCGGCAGCCCGCTCGTAAACGGCTATAGCTTCCCCATAATTGCCATTTTTGACCAATTGCCGCGCTTGACGCAGTAGTTCGTTAACCTGTGAATCCTTGCTCACGATTGCCCCTGCGGGATTATCGGCGATCGCAATTGAGGCAGAGAAACAGCCCCCCGCGAGAAGACCGACGAGCAAGATTAAACGGGTAAATTGTTTCATCGCTTTACCTTTGTTAACGATTCTTAATTAAAGTTTATTGTAAATGGTATTGACAAAAATAAACTATTCTGCATCACCCTTGGACGAGATTATTGCGGGCTTCTTGGGCGACTTGGGCGCTTTTGTCGCCGGTTAACTGGGTCAAAACAGCGATCGCATCTTCCCCCCCTAAGCGGCCTAAAGCTTGAGCGAGACGATAGCGCAGTTGCCAGTCATCATCACTAGCCAAGGGAACGAGTAAAGAGACGGCGCGAGGGTCGCCTAGTTCCCCGAAAGCGCTAACGGCGGCCGTTTTTACCAATTCATTATCAGAGTTAAGGGCGATTTCGAGCAGTTCAAAGCCCCGGGGTTCCCCCAATTCGCCCAAAGCTGCCACAATGCTAAATTGAATTAACCAGTCGCAGGATTGTTGATAGACGGCCACCAGATCATCGTAGGCTGCCGTTAATTTTAACCCCCCGATCGCATCGGCCGCGGCCGCTTTCACGTCTGCTTCGGGATCATGCAACAAGCGATCGCGTAGAATAGTTAAGGCCAGATCAAGATTCTGACGACCGAGGATATCTAGCTGACTTACCGCCGAATAACGCACCCTAGCGTTACTATCCTTAATTAAAGGCTGTAACATCTCGAAGGCGATTTCTGGGGCTAAATAACGCAGTTGATTAACTCCCGATAAGCGATCGCCATAATCATCGGAATCGAGCAGCCGTTGCACGGATTCAGGGGAATAATTCATAATTTGATGACACCCTTAACAATTGGACTGGTATTAATTGTCCCATGAATAGTTATCGACTCCTGACTATCTCGATCATGTTTAGTTCCCCGGTTTTTTGGGGCTGTAGTCCTCCCTCTCCCCTTAAAAAAGAACCTACGGCCGAGATGATCGTTTCTCCTTCTCCCAGTCCGATTATTTCCGCATCAGACATTAAAGCTGCTAATCGTTATCGTCAATTGGGATTACAGTATCGTCAACAGGGAGATTTTATCAAAAGTATTGAAGCTTTAAAAAAATCGGTACAGTTAAACCCCAATCATCTAGACGGGAGAGTAATTTTAGGATGGACACAACACCTAGCTAAACAACCTTTAGCGGCACAAATAACCCTCGAAGAAACGATTAAAATTGCTCCCGATCATGTGGATGCCTATAATGCTTTGGGTATTGTTTATCTTGTCGGTGGTCATCTTGAAAAGGCCGTAGTTACTCATACTAAAGCCGCTAATTTAAAACCCGATAATGAAATTGCCTACTATAATTTATCCCTCGCCTATCATCGCTTAAAAGATTTTAATTCAGCTATTACTAACGCTGAAAAAGCAGTTAAATTAGAGCCGAATAATCCCCATCCTCTTGTGGCTTTGGCAATGGTCTATTTAGATCAAGGTGATAGTAAAAAAGCGCGGGATACCTACAAAAAGGCTAGGGATTTAGACGGTCGTTATCGACAAAAATGGTTTCTGGCACACCTGAAGGAAGCTGGTTTTAGTCAGGAGCAAATTAAATTAGTCGAAAAGTTACTATCTGGTTAGATTTAAAAATTATTATTTCCCCTTAAGATGCCTGTCGATGTCCCAGTTTTAGGAAAATAGTTTCTAAATCTTCGCGGCAAGTATAAAACTCGCTTAAGGTCAGGCCAGAAACGACTAAAGATTTCAACAATTCGGCACTATCTTCTAGGGTTCCCGTAAATTTAACCCGGAGAGTATTAGTATGAATAATTCTTTGCCAACTTTCCACAAAAACACATTGTTTAAGAGCGGTTTCTAAGGCTTCTAAATTGCCTAGAGTCGTAATCTGCAAGTATTGACCAGCTAGACGTTGATTTAATTCTTGTAAAGAGGTACTTTCCACTAGATAACCTAATTCCATGATGCCCACAGAACTACAAAGTTCGGCTAAATCACTAAGGACATGGGAGGAAATTAAAATAGTCATACCTGCCGATTGTAAGACTTTAATAATCTCACGAAATTGTAGGCGAGCGATCGGGTCTAATCCAGAAACCGGTTCATCGAGAAGTAAAATTAAAGGTTCATGGATAATCGTTCGGGCTAAACTTAAACGTTGTTTCATCCCCCGGGACAAAGTAGCGATCGAATTATGGCTTTTACCGGTTAATTGTACCAGTTCTAGAACTTCATAAATGCGGCGATGACGCTGGGAGCGAGGGATATGATAAAGACGGGCAAAATAATCCAGATAATTCCAGACATTTAGGTCATCGTAGAGGGGAAAATTATCGGGTAGATAACCTAAATTTCTTTTGAGACGGGGATTACTCTCATCTCTTAAAAGACGTTCTCCGTGCAGATATATTTCTCCCGTTGTCGGTTCTTCCGCTGCCGCTAACATCCTAATTAAAGTGGTTTTTCCCGCTCCATTTGGACCGATTAACCCGTAAACTTCCCCCGCTTCAATCTGTAAATCCACTTGATTAACAGCCCCATGGCGGTCAAATTGTTTGGTTAAACCAACGGTAGCAATGGCTAATTCTGGTGTGTTCATAAAGTTTTAGTAGTGGGATTGCTGACAAACTGGCCACCACATTCTTAACATTAACGTTTGGGTTTCCCGTTATCAATAGAACCATTCTTGATGGTATGGTGAGAACCACAACATCCTTACCTTGCGCTATTTTACCCCCGAAGGGGAATTAGTTCCCACTCCCGCAGAAGCGGCAGGCAAAGCAGAAAATCGAGTCCAACGGGAAAGGCAGAAAGCCGCAAATTAGCGGCTAAATTGCGGGAATTGGGCATAAATCTCCAAGACAATTTCTAATTAGGGTTTGCTGAATTTAATCCCATGTATAGACGAGAATTACTGCAATTTATTGGCTCTCACGCTCTTTTTGGGGCTATTAATCCAGAATTTGCTTGGAATTATCAAAATATTGACCATTGGGGCGAATTATCAAGGAATTATCGTCTCTGCACCACGGGAAAGCAACAAACACCAATCGATCTGAGTATAGTGACTGAAAAAGAGCTATACCACCCCACCTTTAATTATTGTCCTGTACCCCTAAAAATTCGCCATAACGGTCGTACAATCTTGGTTCAGACCGAAAAAGGTGGAAACATGATTTTTCACGGCGAAAACTGGGATTTATTGCAGTTTCATTTTCATCATCCCAGCGAACATCAGATTAAAGGTCAGTCTTTCCCTCTAGAAATTCATTTAGTGCATCGAAATGGGAGAGGAAATTTAGCAGTTGTGGGCATTTTAGCCGAAATCGGCGCTTTTAATCCCTATTTACAAACGATTTGGGCTTATTTGCCCCAAGAACCTTCTCCTGAAATGATTATCCCCGATACTTGGGTCAATGCCGGGCTTTTACTGCCAGAAAATAGCGATTTTTATGAATATCGGGGGTCTTTGTCCACTCCTCCCTGTAGCGAGGATGTTCTCTGGTTAGTCTGGCAAAATGCGATCAAAATTTCTCCCCAACAACTGCAACAATTGGCTGAGATTTTTCCGAGTAATGCGAGGAATATTCAACCCTTAAACGGGCGATCAATCCTGCATTCCTAGCCGAAATTGTCGACATTTTGGCTAATTTAGATAATTTTATTAACTTTTAGACCAACAATGGTAAATAACTCAGGAATGCGCTCAATAACTAAAGCTTCGGTGGCTGTCCAGTCACTTTCCTTAGTGGCTAAAACCCCCAGAACACTCAGAGGAACCTGTAGAAATAGGTGACTTAAGAGGAGAGCGATCGCAGCGATTACTAAACCTAAAAGCCGCCATTGGGGGAGATAGGCGGCCACGGCAGCCGCTAGAGGGGCAAAATTGTAGATTGGCCAAGTGATGAGAATTAAGAGGACGACTCCCAAAAGAGTAAGAAGACGATGGCGAGGACGTTTAAAAAGAGAGAGAATTTTTAACTGTTCGGGGGTGAGTTGACTCGGTTTTAGAGCAACCAACAAAAGACTAAAAATATCAAAAGGTTTTGTCCACTGCATCCAAAAGACGGGTATGATAGCGATCGCTCCTAGAAATAGCCATTCTAGCCAAAGAAAAGGCAAGGGATCGCCCACAGCTAAACCAATCCAAGCGATTTGTAAAAAGATTGGCAAAGCCGCTAACCCTGCCAGATGAATCCACAAAAAAGGTTCTGATTTCATAGAGGGAAGTGGGGAGATGGGGGAGTGGGGGAGCAGGGGAGTGGGGGAGTGGGGGAGTGGGGGAATTATGAATTATGAATTATGAATTATGACTGATAACTGATAACTGATAACTGATAACTGATAATTGATAACTGATAACTGATAACTGATAACTGACTCCCGACTCCCGACGGTTCAAGTCTAATTAACTGGATAAAGTGCGACGTTTCATGACCATTTCGTAGGCTTCGATAATGTCGCCTTCTTTCCAGTCATTGAATTTAGAAACACCGACACCGCACTCGAAACCGGTAGCTACTTCCCGGGCATCTTCCTTCATCCGTTTGAGGGAATCGAGAACTCCCTGATAAACAATTTCCTTGCCGCGACGCACGCGCAGGAAGCGGTTCCGCACCAGTTTACCAGATTGGACATAACAGCCCGCCACGGCCCCACGACCGACGGTGAAGACGGCGCGCACTTCGGCGAAACCGAGGTGTTCTTCCACTTCTTCGGGGTCGAGAAGACCTTCCATCGCCCCTTGAATATCATCGAGAAGCTTGTAGATGATATTGTAATCGCGGATATCGACCCCTTCCCGATCGGCGGATGCGCGCGCACCACTGGCAAGGGTGGTATTAAAGCCCACCACCACCGCACCACTAGCGGCGGCCAGATCCACATCGGTTTCGGTGATTTCCCCCGGAGAGGCGAGGAGAACGCGAATCTGCACTTCGTTTTGGGGTAACTGTTTGAGCGCACCGAGGATGGCCTCGACGGAACCTTGCACATCTGCCTTGAGGATGAGATTAAGTTCCTTGAGTTGTCCTTCTTGAGCTTGGATAGAGAGGGTGCTAAGGCTAACGCGACGAGAAGAGAGGGCCTGTTGTAAACGGGTGTTGCGTCGTTCGATCGCCCGTTGATCGGCAATCGCCCGGGCCTCTTTTTCACTTTCATAGACATCGAATTCATCGCCAGCGGCCGGCACATCACCGAGACCGAGGATTTCCACGGCGAAGGAGGGGGTGGCCGCTTCGACTTTTTGACCGCGATCATCGATCATGGCCCGAATTTTGCCGAAAACGGAACCGGCGACGATGCTATCACCGACGCGGAGAGTGCCATTCTGGACGAGCAGGGTAGCCACGGGGCCTTTGGTGCGATCGAGGTTAGCTTCGATGACGGTTCCCTTCGCCAAGCGATCGGGGTTAGCGACCAATTCCGCTACTTCTGCCACCAAGAGGATCATTTCCAGCAGATTATCGAGATTTTCACCCCGCAGGGCGCTAACGGGAACCATGATCGTCTCACCGCCCCAATCTTCGGCCACCAGTCCCTGTTCGGTCAATTCCTGTTTAATCCGGTCGGGGTTAGCTGAAGGTTTATCGACTTTGTTAATCGCCACAACGATGGGGACTTCGGCCGCCCTGGCGTGACTGATTGCCTCTTTCGTTTGGGGTTGTACGCCGTCATCGGCGGCTACCACCAGCACGGCTATATCGGTGACTCTCGCCCCGCGGGCGCGCATAGCGGTAAAAGCTTCGTGGCCGGGGGTATCCAAAAAGACAATCTGTTCTGGTTTGCCGTTATGTTCCACATCGACGTGGTAAGCACCGATGTGCTGGGTGATGCCGCCGGCTTCCCCCTGGGCGACTTTCGTTTTGCGGATCGAGTCGAGGAGGGTGGTTTTGCCGTGGTCAACGTGACCCATAATGGTGACGACGGGGGGACGACGCTGGAGACTTTCCCAGTCGGAGACATCGATCATTTCCGTGGTTTTGATCGCCGCCGACTTGGTGCTGGGGGTTTCCACGGCGATCTCGAAGTCCCTGGCGATCATTTCGATCGTGTCCACGTCGAGAGTTTGGGTAATATTAACCGCCATCCCTTTAAAAAATAGGGTTCTGATGATCTCAGTTTCGGGGACTTTCATCAATTCCGAGAGGTCGCGCACGGTGAGACTGCCGGTGACGACGATGCTTTCCGGGCGTTTTTCCTCTTGGGGTTCTTGGCGCTCGCTTTTCGGGCTGCCGGTGTGGGCGGTTGGTTTACTGGGCCGCTTAACTTTGACTGCTGTTGGGGTGCCGGGGGTGGCAGCTTTAGCGGTGGGCGGTTTGGGGGGACGAGCGGTGGAGAGGGTAAAACTGGGGGTATTAATTAACCCGGACAGTTCCGATTCTAGATCATCGTCATCTTCAAAGAGCGCTTGGGTGCGGCGTTTGTTTTTGCCGGCAGTTTTGGCGGTTTTGGCCGCTTTTTTTTCTTCCTCTTCTTCTTCTTCCCAGGTAGATTTTTTGGCCATGCGAGGGGGCATGGTGGGTCGTTTGAGTTTTTTGGGCCCGTCTGCTCCGAGCAATCCGGTATCTGTATCGATTTCTGTGCCATCAACACCAGATTTCTTGGTGGTATCGGTTTCCTCCTCGCTGGTAGCCGAGATTTTAGCGGGTAACCCGGGGCGAACCGGGCGCTTCAACTCCACTGTCTCCCGCACTTCCCTAGCTGGTTCCGCCAGTTTCGGGCTTTTTCCGTCGGGTTTGCGGTTGAGGGTCGGTTTTTCTGGTTTAGCCAAGCCTACCCTACGCTCAGGACTAGGGGCGTTTTCGCTCTCGCCGCGCTCGCGTTTTTCTCCCCGGCTCCTGTCGTTACTGCCAGGAGCATTTTTAGATCGGGGTTCTGGCCGGCCCGAGGCAGTTTCAGGGCGTGGTTTCGGGGTGAGGGAAGGTCGATTAGGTGGGGCGATTAAGGTGGGGGCTGCTTCTGGCACTAGCGGGGTTTCGGTCGGGGTTTCTTTAACACTGGGGCTATGAGATAGCATCTCTGCTGCAGTGGGGGGAGTTTTTTCGGCCGCCTCGTCGCGCCCTGGGGGAGCAACGAGGGGTTTAACCGGGGGACGGGGGGGACTGATTAAAGTCGGTTTGGCCGAGGAACCGGCTTGACCGGGATAGCTTTCCCCTTCTTCGCCGGTTTCGGGGCGGTTGTGTTTATGCAGGGCTAAAATCTTTTGTTTTTTTTCTTCGGCAGGACTAGCCGATTCTCGCTGACCCGTGCTATTTTTACTGGTACTCGAGGCAAATCCCTTCGCAGCGATTGCTTTGATGCGTTGGGCATCCTCTTCGCTGATCGTGCTACTGTGGCTCTTGTACTCGATGTTCAACTGGTCACAGATGTCCAAAATGTCTTTGTTGTCTAGATTCAATTCTTTTGATAAATCGTAAATTCTGACTTTCGTGTTACTCATCCATTATCCCCCGGCTAAAGTGTTAGTGATCCTATAAGTTGGCTGATTTTTTGATCCTGTCAGGACTGTCCCATTTCCATGCTAACGATTTTGTGGCTATGATCGTCAATTTTAATCCTGATTTGGACGACCTTGCCAGGCAGTCCCGAGTCGCTCTTGCAAGGATTCATAGAGCGTTTCGGGAATATTGGCTTTTAGGGCGCGTCCGAGACGATTTTTTTGTCGGGCTAGTTGCAGGCAGTTGGGCTGTGGACAGATATAGGCTGATCTTCCCATGCCTTGATCTAATTGTATCTGTCCGGACGGGTGTAGTCGGACAATTCGCCAAAAGGATTCTTTCGGGGCGAAGAGACGGCAGCTAATACAGCGTCGATAATTGACGAAGGTGTTCATTCTCGGTCTAAATCCTGCGATTCTGGGTCTTTTTCATCAGTTTTCACCTCTTGTTCGCCTTTATAGAGGGCTATATCCTTAATATCGATTTTCCAGCCCGTCAGACGGGCGGCTAGACGCACGTTCTGCCCTTCTTTGCCAATCGCTAAACTCAATTGATCCTGGGCCACCAGTACCAGTGCTTGTCTTTCTTCGGCATTAGTGAACAAAACTTGGTCGATACGGGCGGGACTAAGGGCATTGGCGATGTAGGTGGCGGGGTCTGGAGACCAACGAATCACGTCGATTTTTTCGCCCCGCAATTCGTTAACCACGGCTTGAATCCGCGAACCTCTGGCCCCAATACAGGCCCCAACCGGATCCACGTCTCTCTCTAAGGTATCGACGGCGATTTTTGTCCGCGAACCAACGTGACGGGAGGGGGGATTGGCTTCCCGGGCGACGGCGACAATACGCACGATTTCCTCCTCGATTTCGGGAACTTCGTTGGCGAACAGATATACTACCAAACCCGCCGCCGCTCTGGAAACGATTAATTGCGGGCCGCGGTGAGAACCTTCCAGGACTTTTTTGAGCAGAACTTTAAAGGTGGCGTTAGCGCGATAATTATCGTTGGGTAGCTGTTCCCGTTTGGGTAGTTCTGCTTCCACTTCCGGTTGACCGTAGGTGCTTTGTACCATGACAATAGCGGCCTGTCTTTCAAAACGGACGACCCGGGCCTGTAAAACCGTTCCTTCCAGATCTTGGAACTCCTCTTGAATCATTTTGCGTTGGTTATCCCGCAGTTTTTGCAGTAAAACCTGTTTAGTTTGAATCGCCGCCATGCGACCAAATTCTTTTTGGTCGGGGGTGACATCAAGAACTACTTCATCCCCTAACTGGGCCTCATCGGCCACTTCTTGCACTTCTTTGAGACCGATGTGATGGTCGGGATTGGTCACTTCTTCGACAATAGTTTTAGTAGAAAGGATGCGAAAGCCTTCTTCTTCTACGTCTAATTCCACATCAAAGTTATTGAAATAATCTTCATGGAATTGAGCAGCTTTTTCTAAACTTTGGGCGCGTCGATAACGTTCGTAACCCTTGATAAGTGCTTCACGCAAGGCTTCCTGTACGGCATTTTTGGGCAGATTATGTCGTTGGCTAATTTCTTCGAGCATTATTTTTAAACCGGGCAAATTAACAGTAGCCATAATTATTTTTTCTCCTTACTTTTGAGTGATTAGTTTTTTAGCCATTAGCCTTGTATCAGTTATCAGATGTAAGTTATCAGTTATCAGATGTAAGTTATCAGTTATCAGATGTAAGTTTTAAGTTAATCAGTTAGTTATTTATTTATCTTCATCTTTATCCCTGATTACTGATTACTGATTACTGTTTACTGATTACTGTTTACTGTTTACTGATTACTGATTACTGCTTACTGCTTACTGCTTACTGCTTACTGCTTACTGATAACTGATTACTGTTTACTGATCACTGATTATTGCGCTGCTCATCTAAACGGACGCTGATGACGGTAGTGCGATCGATGCTCAGGGAGCGACCTTTTTGGTTAAGATAAATAGATTGCTCATCTCTACCTTGCAGTTTTCCGCGCCATTCTTGCGGTTTTCCTTGGCTATCCTGGCCGGTAACGATGACGGGAAAACCTTTAAAAGACTGAAATTCGCGCTCACTGCTCAGTTGTCGAGAAATGCCGGGGCTAGATATTTCTAAAACGTAGGCCCCGGGTAAGATTTCTTGACTGTCGAGGGCGGTTTCTAAGGCCCGACTCATCTGCTCACAGTCCTCTAAACCAGTATCTCCCGCAAGATTGCGAATATCGACGCGCAGGACGGGAGGCCTTTTATTGGTTTGGAAAACGATATCGACCACTTCTAGCCCCAAGTTTTCAGCGATAGGGGTGGCTAGGTGCAGCAGGTCGGGAATGAGCGGATGGGTCATGATTTAGACAATAAAAAAAGCGGGCGAAACCCACTTCCCTAAACTGTTAGTGATTGGGATAGGCAGTTGTTAGACCACCTAGCTAAATACAATATAGCAAAAAACCGTCATCACTATTTGCCCCCGGGGTCGTGCCTGGGGGAAAACAGAACAGTGGTCACGATCGAGTCGATCTGTCACAATGAATACAGGGTAACTAGATATAGAGTCAATTATGGATCAAAAATCTCCACTCACCGTAGTTAGAGCCAAGTCAGCTAAGAATCGTGGTCGTCGGCCAGTATGGAAAGGGATTGTCACCACTTGGATGATTCTGCAAACCTTTGGCCATGTCACTCCTGCTTGGAGTCAAAAAAACCAAAATACCCTCACCTACGGTGAATTGTTAGAGAAGATCGACCAAGGAAAGGTAAAAAAGGTCGAAATCAATCCTTCTTTGCAGCAGGCAGCAGTTACCCTCGTTGGTCAAACGGACAAGGATTCCCCGAAAGAAGTCAATTTATTTGACCAAAATCCCGAATTAATCAAGAAACTCGATGCTGAAAAAATTGAGTACGGCATTCTCCCCAGCACTGACAATTCGGCCCTGATCAATGTTCTCACTAACCTGTTAGTGATTATTCTCGTCTTGGGATTATTGGTGTTTATTATCCGTCGTTCTGCCAATGCTTCCGGTCAAGCGATGAACTTCGGTAAATCAAGGGCGCGGTTTCAGATGGAGGCGAAAACCGGCATAGAATTCAATGATGTGGCGGGTGTGGATGAGGCCAAGGAAGATTTACAGGAAGTGGTGACATTCCTCAAACAACCGGAAAAATTTACGGCTATTGGCGCAAAAATCCCCAAAGGAGTCCTGTTAATCGGGCCACCGGGGACGGGGAAAACTTTACTGGCTAAAGCGATCGCGGGAGAGGCGGGAGTGCCTTTTTTCAGCATCTCCGGGTCGGAATTCGTGGAGATGTTTGTCGGGGTTGGTGCGTCGCGAGTGCGAGATCTGTTCCGAAAAGCCCAGGAAAATGCCCCTTGTTTGGTTTTTATCGATGAAATTGATGCCGTTGGTCGTCAACGAGGGGTCGGTTATGGGGGAGGTAATGATGAACGGGAGCAAACCCTGAACCAATTATTGACGGAAATGGACGGTTTTGAGGGAAATACCGGCATTATCGTCATTGCCGCCACCAACCGCCCCGATGTTTTGGATTCGGCCCTTTTGCGTCCGGGTCGTTTTGATCGGCAGGTAGTGGTGGATTATCCAGATTGTAAGGGACGTTTGGGCATTTTAGAGGTCCATTCTCGCGATAAAAAGGTGGCTGCTGATGTGGCTCTGGAGGCGATCGCCCGTCGCACCCCCGGTTTTACTGGGGCAGATTTGGCTAATATGCTCAACGAAGCGGCGATTTTTACCGCTAGAAGACGGAAAGAGGCGATTACCATGGCGGAAGTCAACGATGCGATCGATCGGATTGTGGCCGGTATGGAAGGGCGCGCTTTAGTCGATAGTAAAGCCAAGCGTTTGATCGCCTATCACGAAGTTGGCCATGCGATTGTCGGTACTCTCTGTCCCGGCCACGATCAGGTGGAAAAAGTCACCCTGATTCCCCGGGGTCAAGCGCAGGGGTTAACTTGGTTCACTCCCGATGAAGAACAGGGTTTAACCAGTCGTTCCCAGTTATTAGCCCGAATTGCGGGATTATTAGGGGGACGAGTGGCGGAGGAATGTGTCTTCGGTGAGGATGAAGTGACCACCGGGGCCGGTAATGATATTGAAAAAATTACCTATCTGGCCCGACAGATGGTAACGCGTCTGGGAATGTCGGAATTGGGATTGATTGCTCTAGAGGAGGAGGGTAATTCCTATCTCGGTGGTGCTGGTGCCGGTTATCATCCCGACCATTCTTTCGCGATGATGGCGAAAATTGATGCACAAGTACGGGAACTTGTCAAGCAATGCCACGATTTAGCAACAAAACTTATCCTTGACAATCGTGTGGCGATCGATCGCTTGGTGGATATACTGATTGAACAGGAAACCATTGACGGCGACGAATTCCGGCGTTTATTGACGGAATTTCAGCAACAAGCGGATCGGTCAATGGTGACTACGGTTTAATTTGCCCTTCGTCTCCTCGCTTCGATTAAGTGGTTAGGAGACGATTTCACCTACTAAAAACCTGTTGGTATCTAATAATATCTTATTAGACTAACAGTTTTGGGGCATCGGTGACTCCCCGTGAGTTTGACTGTTTGAAAAAACTACTGGTAGAGAAGCAGATTTGACTTTCCTGCCTTCGCTGGGGGGAGATTCCCCCCTTCTAGTTCGGGAAACTGCTAATTGCAGTGCCTCTAGGACTTTCGCTGGTTCAAACATTTGGTGTCGGGAGATATTCTGTTCACTTAAGAGCTTACAGAGTTTCCCCCATTGACCCCATGA
>NZ_JADBTF010000248.1:0-15719 GCF_020246295.1 Microcystis sp. M090S1
AGGAATAAACTTGGGAGAAGATTCTGTTCTCGGTTTTCATCTTGTAGGGATTCTTGCTTTTTCCCTATCTACCCAGATCTTTTTCTTTTTGGCAACCCTTGTCTTGTCAGGTTTTGACCCACTTGTGTCCGTCAGTCAGATATGGAACAGAAACTCGAATAGATAACTCTGGTAATAGAATAATCTCACCGAACAATTGTTTATGGCTTACTAATTTAGATAATTTTAAGCGGCACGAAGATATAAAACTTACAAAAAGATATTTTGGCAACGAATTTCAATATCCAAAATATGACAATTATGATGGAATTAATATTAATAAAACACAAGACATACCAATAGATTATAAGGGATATATGGGGGTGCCAATAACATTTTTACATAAATTTAATCCCGACCAATTTGAAATAATTAAATTCAGGAAAGGGAATGATGATAAAGATTTATCAGTAAATGGGAAATGTCCGTATTTTAGAATACTAATCAAGAATAAACGAATACAAACTGAATATATTGATTTAACTGACAAAGAAAGATAAGGTATAACAAATCGTTGTACCTGACATTTTTCCGCTACGATCCAAAATGTCGGTGAAATCGATCGTTATGCTCCAAACTTAGTGCGATGTCGAAGGCACTGCTACGCAATGCGATCGCCATCGCCGTAGGGTGCGTTCCCTAATCTGGCTCCTACTACTCCACTAATAGATTTTGGGGAACGCACCATGCACATTGATTGAAACTGTGGGTTAAAGTGCGGTCGCCGATCTTAATAAGCTATATTAACAACAATACTTAAAGAGAAGGCTTAAAATGGTTAAATCAACTTTGTACACGACAGCAAAAGTCCTACCGGGAAATAGAATTGAAATTGAATCTCCAGAACTGACTGTAGGACAAACTGTTGAGGTGGTTATTTTGGTTGAAGAAGTTAGTTCTGATTATTCCACCACCGAAGATATATCTCCATCCTTAAAACAGCGTCTTGCTTTTCTGAAGTTACCAATGACTGAACGGAGGAATATTCTCAAAAGTCAAGCCGATATAATGCTCTCTCACTATCAACAAGATTCTGAATGGCAGGAGTTAATGGCCGGTGACATCATTGAGTATTAACCCTGAGCTGCCAAAACGTGGAGAAATTTGGTTAGTCAACTTCGATCCTACTGTTGGTGCAGAAATCAAAAAATTGCGTCCTGCCGTCGTCATCAGTTCCGATTCAGTAGGAAAGCTTCCTATCAAGCTTATTGCTCCTATTACAGACTGGAAAACATATTTTTCAGCAAATTTCTGGCCCGTTAAAATTGAACCTAACAGTATCAATGGATTGAATAAAGCTTCTGCAATTGATACTCTTCAACTAAGGGGGGTGGATTTACAAAGGTTTATTCATAAATTAGGGAGCGTTTCTGAAATTACAATGCTGGAAATTGTAGCCGCCGTTGCTACTGTAATCGAATTTGAGGTCTAACAAATCATTGCACCCGACCAACAAAAAGCGACTGATGCTGGAAAATAGACCAAAATAGCGGTTGAATTCAGCCGTTAGCGATCGACCGCGCTACGCACCGATCGGGTGAAAGAAATTAGATAAATTCAACGCCGTATAAACTCCTCGTCAATAGCAAATCAGGTTATACTTCATCTTTCTGAAAACACCGCAAAAGTTAACGCACCTCAACTGTAGCACTGGCATCATTGCCGAACACATCCACTAACTGGACAGCGATCGCTCGTTTCCCTGCTGCCAACCCCAGTGCAGTCTTAACGAGTAATTTAGATAGTCAACAGCTTATCGATCCCATTTTTACCTATTCTAAGCGCAGGATTTCTCCACCTCTGGCTAGAGATAATTCTGCTGCCTGGAGGATTTTGACTAATTCCGTCCCTACCGATCCCGAAGATACAGGAGAATCGACCCCCGTAGCCACCGATGCTAAAAAATGTTCGCACAATGCTTTCAGGGGTTCACCATCGGCAATAGGGATAGATTCCGTCTCCTGTCCCCGGGGAATAAAATAGGCTTCCTGACGTTCAAAATAGCCCTTTTGTCGGGTTAAAGGCGATCGAGAGTCTAATTCATTGAAAATTAAAGTCCCTTCGCTGCCAACTATCCCTAAACGTCGCTGTTTATCGGGATTCAACCAACAAAGGTGAATAGTCGCTTGAAAACCATCGCCATAGATCAGGGTTAACCAGACTAAATCGGCTAGATTAGGTTGTAGCCAGAAGGTTCCCCTTGCCTGTACTAATACAGGAGTACTATTTAGCCAATGATTAAAAATCGAGATATCGTGAATAGCCAGATCCCACAAAGCGGACACATCCTGACGAACTGGCCCCAGGTGGGTGCGAGTGGCATAACCATAAAGAGGTTTACCGATACCCCCGGATTGCAGGACTTTTTGTCCGGTGATAACGGCCGGATGAAAAAGATAGGTATGATCAACTAATAAAATACGCTGTTTTTTCGCCGCTAATGCCGTTAATTCGCCACATTCTTGGGGATTGAGGGTTAAGGGTTTTTCGGCAAGGACGTGATAACCTAAATTAAGAGCATCTTTAATCAGGGGATAATGGCTGATGGCAGGAGTAACGACGACTACGGCCGAGATTTCGGGGTGAAGACGAATTGATTCCCAGTCATTGGCTAAAATAACTTTATTAGTATCGAGATTAAATTGATCGCGACAGAGATGAAGTTTTTCAGGGGAGGGGTCAACGATCGCCACTACTTGTGCTGAGGGATGTTGAGAAAAATGACGGACGAAATGGACTCCCCAACGTCCTACCCCTAAGATAGCGATTCCTGTGGACATTTTGCTTACTCAGATAAATCAATCTAGTTTATTTTAAAAGGATTAGGCGCAATTGTTCATTGATTCTGAGAACTGGAAGGGATTATGTTAAAATTTTTTATCGATCGAGGGGGAACTTTTACCGATATCGTGGCGATAATCGATCGACCAGAAATTATTGAACGACTAGCTAGAGATGCCGCTAGATTTCTGATTGTTCCCCTTGCCGATCAACAGTGGATTGTTCTTTATAAACTGCTCTCGGAAAATCCCGAAAAATACCCAGATGCAGTCATTCAAGGGATCAAAGATATTAGTGGTTCCCTAGATAACATCGAAGTGATTAAAATGGGAACAACGGTAGCCACCAATGCGCTGTTAGAAAGAAAAGGAGAGCGCACGGTTTTGTTAATCACCAAAGGTTTTAAAGATGCCTTGAGAATTGGCTATCAAAATCGCCCCGATATTTTTGCCCGTCAAATTATTCTTCCTTCTTTATTATACGAACAAGTTATCGAAGTGGCCGAACGGTATGATCGTCAAGGACAAGAATTAATCGCCGTTAATCCCGCCCAAGTTAAAGCCGATTTAATACCAGTTTATCAAGGGGGTATCCGAAGTTGTGCGATTGTTTTTATGCACAGTTATCGTTATCCCGACCACGAAAAACAAGTGGCAGCCATTGCCGAAGAAATCGGCTTTACTCATCTAGCCATTTCCCATCAAGTCAGTCCTTTAATGAAACTGGTATCCCGGGGAGATACCACGGTAGTCTCTGCCTATTTATCGCCAATTTTACGCCGCTATGTTGATAGTATTAGCCAGCAATTACCGAAAACTAGCTTGTTATTTATGAAATCCGATGGCGGTTTAGTCACTGCCGATAAATTTCAGGGTAAAGATAGCATTTTATCTGGTCCTGCGGGGGGAATAGTTGGGGCAGTACAAACCAGTTTAAGGGCGGGATTTAGCAAAATTATCAGTTTTGATATGGGAGGAACTAGCACCGATGTTTCTCATTTTCAAGGGGAATACGAGCGCCAAACAGATAACGAAATTGCCGGCGTAAGAATGCGAGCGCCGATGTTAAGTATTCACACCGTGGCCGCTGGTGGAGGTTCGATTTTAGTCTATGATGGTTATCGTTTTCGGGTCGGACCAGAAAGTGCCGGAGCTAATCCGGGACCTGCCTGTTATCGACGGGGTGGACCATTAACAATTACCGATGCTAATGTTTTGTTAGGAAAAATTCAAGCCGCCTATTTTCCCGCTATTTTTGGACAAGAGGGAAATTTACCCCTAGATAGAGAGATTTTGCTGACAAAGTTTCAAGAATTGGCGGCAACAATGGGGGGTAATAATAGTCCTGAAATGTTGGCTGCCGGGTTTATTCAAATTGCCGTGGAAAATATGGCTAATGCGATTAAAAAAATCTCTCTACAAAAGGGTTATGATCTCAGTGATTATACTCTTTGTACCTTTGGCGGTGCCGGGGGTCAAGTGGCCTGTTTAATTGCCGATACTCTGGGAATGAAAAGTATTTTTCTCCATCCCTATGCCGGGGTTTTAAGCGCCTACGGCATGGGTTTGGCCGATTTGAGGGTAATTAAAGAAAAAGCGATCGAACAGGGGTTAAATGCCGATTTAATCGGGCAGTTGCTCACGGAAATGAACGAATTAGAAGTTTTAGCGGGTCGGGAATTAGAGGATTATAATCAGGTGCGGCAGCAAGTTAGTTTAAAATATCAAGGCAGTGATGCCACTTTAGCGGTTAATTTTAGCGATCAAATGCGTCAGGATTTTGAACGGGAACATCAAAGACGTTATGGGTTTAAGCAAGAACAAAAAGCTTTAATTGTTGAGTCGATTGCCGTGGAATTGATCCAGACTATGGACAGTCCCAAAGAAGCAATTTTAACTCGCTCCCGTCCGATGGGAGAATTACCTCCTATGCTCGATCGAGTAGCGGTTTTTATGGCTAATCAATGGCGAGAAACGCCAATTTATCAGCGTTCAGATCTGCAACCTTTTGATTGTCTCGCCGAACCCGCAATTATTATCGAAAAAATCAGCACGATTGTGATTGAACCGGGTTGGATGGCAAAATTAACGGAGAAAAATCATTTAATTCTCTCCAAAGATTAACTAATTGAACTACTTAGAAATATCTACGGCAGTTAACCTAATTAATCAATTCTCATTTCGCCGAGGTATTTACGGAGATAGGGAGAAAAAACCTCGTAAATCAGGGTAAGGGGTTGGCGAGCGTGCCAAAATAGGTAATGACGACCCCAAAATGCTCCTTTTTCCCCAAAAGCTATTTCTAATTCCGGGGAATGACCGTAATAAAGTCCCTGCACATCGCGATACAATTCCGTGTGCAGCCGCGAGAGACTTTCCCAAATCGGTAGGGAACGATTTTCTAGATATTCGTCCACTTGATTGGCAGACCACCAAGAAGCGGCATAGGCTAACCTTTGACCACTAGCTGTGCGTAACCAGACTTGACGACGCAATCTCGGCCCCGGAATCAGGCTAATTTTCATCGGTGCGCCATCCTCATCGTCGCCGATGGGGGACATATCGATCACATCCACTTCCGTTTTTTCACCGGTTAAAAGTTGTAAATGACGGGTGGGAGAACCATCGCCGAGAATTAAAATCTGCCACGGGGGTGCGAGTTGGCTATGGGGTAAACCTTGTTTAACATCGGTTTCGTCTCCTTGCCAGAGAGGGGACAGGGAGTACCAAGGACGATTAAGCAGGGGCTTTTCTTGGGGGCGGAGGATAGCAGTCAAGGTTTGTTACAAAACTTTATGATTTTTTCATTAATCATAACACGGGATTTTTGTCCGCCGGCGATAAAAGCGATCGCCTTGCTCCAATCCTCTCTAACTTTTCGGTTAGCATAGGCACTTTTGCCAAAGGAGATTGACTATTTGGATTTTAACGATAGAAAGGTATCAATATCTGGAGGAATTTTTGTAATCTTCTCAGGGCAATTAATTGTCGAATCTTGGGATTAATTTGGGGGGGATAAATGCTGGTGGCTAATTGTTCTTCTAGTAAGGCATATTCTGCCGCAGTTAGGGGTTGATTATCAAGGGGCGAGCGAGCCGAAGTGATAATTTCTGCTCGTAAAACTTCTTCGGGAATATCTTCAGGAGCGGGCAAAGCAAGGGCTTTTAGGGGCGATAAGAAACCGATCGAGATGAGAATAATAATTTTGGTCGTTCGCTGCATTTAATTTAAACCGGGGGGCAATTTTTCCCGACACTGTTGATGAATTTCCCCGATTCTAGCAAACAACCAGGGATATTTTTGACGATAACTGGGAATTAGAGCCAGAGGACTGAGTAGGGCAGTGGCGGCAATATCGGCTACACTTAATTTATCCGCCACCAAATAGGGCTGATTTTGCCAATATTCTAGAATCTTGAGGGCATTTTCTAGTCGCTCCTCCGCTAGTTTTACCCTTGCCGGGGTGATTTTATATTGTTGTCGCACGATATTAATAATTATTTGACTACTCAGGGAAGGATCGATCGCTTTTCCCTCTCCAGCGCGATAATTATAATAGACAAATCTAGTCGCTACTCCAATACTTTCATCTAACCAATCCTCTAGTAACCAAGCTTGATTTTTCTCCTTTTCACCATCGGGAATAAAAGAGGGGAAAGGAACTACTTTTTCTAAATATTTTAAAATGGCAGTAGAATCGGCAATAATCTCATCTGCTGCCATTAAAACGGGGACAGTGGTTAACCCTTTAGTTAGGGGACTGAGTTTGAGAATATGTAGTCCGGGGGTGAGATTTTCTACTTGGTAATCAATCCCCTTATAACCTAGAGCTAAACGAGCTTTGCGACAGTAATGAGATGTGCTAAATTGAAGTAAAAGCATTAAGTGTTGTTGGTTGCTATAGTAGTTATCAGTCATCAGTTATCAGATTTGAGTTTTAAGTTCACTGTTTACTGTTTACTGATCACTCTGTTTACTGAATTGGCAATAGGTCTATACTATGAGCAAACCCTCCCTTTTTTCGGCTGTTTCTCGTCCTTATGCGACTAATTCACAAGCAAAAGATCCCTGGTTAGCTGTCAATCTCTCGATGTTTTTCCCCGGTTTGGGACAATGGTATGCTAACAAAAACCAAAAAGCAACCCTTTTGGCAATCGCTCAAGTAATATTAATAATTGTGACAATTTGGTCAATTTTTAGCCACAATGGCCATGTAAGCTGGGGATTAGGGGGAATAGTTGCTCTGGTTATCGTTTACATTAGCAATATTTTTGACGCTCACTGGACTGTTTATTATTCCAGACAGAATAACAGCTTAGAGAAAATTCCCCGCCAACAAAAAAACCCATGGTTTGCCGTCTTCGCTAACCGGATTATACCGGGGTTAGGGCAATTGTACGCCGATAAGGTGATCTTAGGGATAATTTTTCTGACTATATCCCTGATTACCCTGAAAATAGATGATTTTTTGGACAATATACTCTTTCTTACCCCTTTAATTACAGCAATCGCTGTTTATCATGTTTATCACACTTTCCCCGATCAATTCCATCCCCATCGTCACACCTATCGTTCCATTTTGGCGCTGATGGTGGCAGCAATTTTTACTTGGGGAATTATCTGTAATTATTTTCCCGATTGGTTACATCAAAGAATAGAATTTTTCGAGATTCCGAGCGAATCCATGCTGCCTACCCTCGCAGTAGGTGATCGCATTTTCGTCAGTCAATCCAGTAATTATCAAGCGAAAAGAGGCGATATAATTGTTTTTAGAACTCCCGAAAAAATTAAGCAACTAGAGCCTAATTCTGGAGATTTTTTTATCAAACGAGTCATCGCTATTTCTGGGGATACCATTGAAATCCGCAGGGGTAAAGTTTATCTCAACTGGCAAGTTATCGAGGAACCCTACACCGCCGAGTTAGCCAATTATGAAATAGAATTTATGACTGTACCCCCAAAAACCCTGTTTGTTTTGGGAGATAATCGTAACCATAGTTTTGATTCCCATGCTTGGGGTTTTTTGCCGGAAAGTTATATCGTTGGTCAAGCCTATAAAGTTTACTGGCCTCTCGATCGTGTCCAGTCTTTGCTATGATGGGGATGACTAAGTTGTTGACTATCTGAATTACTCGTTAAGACTTCATGGGAGCAGGGAGAGGGGGGTTGAGCATTTGTCCTAAAGTTTACAATACGCAGTTTAAATGCAGTACAGCATCCCTTGAATTGTTACTGAAAAATTACCACTGGTGCTAGAGAATTAGACTCAATCTTTTTTGGATTAATATGCTCTTAAAATTCCCTCAAAAGCTGAAAATTAAGCGAATAATATTATTAGTATTCTGGCTAGGAATAGGGATATTTTTCTGGTGGTTATCGTGGCAATCCCCCGGGATAAGCCAAATTCAACGACCCGAAACAGTTGCTCAACAAATTTATCAAGCAATGCCAGATTTACCGAAAGAAAACAACTATACCCGTCGAGATACAGGGGCGATAGATCCGAATAATACTTTAATCAGTCGCTTTCTTCGTTATCATCAAGATACAAAAAAAAGGTTTACTCTCATCCGTTTTGATTGGCAATTAACCCTAGGGGATTATCTAGGAGTGAACGAGAAAATCAGCGAAGAAAACTATCCCGGACAAGCCACCCTTACCGTTAATCCCATGGCTGCCGATATCAAAGCGATTAACAGTCTTAATCGTCGTCAAAGGCAGCAGTTAGTCACCCTTCTAGTCGAAATTTATAACCCCGCCATTCTCCCCCAAGAAACCCCCAATCCTAGCCCTTCTCCTAGTCCTTCTCCCCGTCGTCCATCTTTATCAAAACCGGGAGATGCCGACCTATTAAAATTCTAGAAAATTATGGAAAAAATTCTCAAATATGGTTCAGGTTGGCGACTCGGTTGGGATCCTAAGGCAGCCATTTATAAAGGATTAATTGGTGGCGATGATTGGGCGATCGAATTGACCGAGGCCGAGTGGCAAGATTTGCGTCGGTTACTATCACAATTGACCGCAACTATGGCGGCCATGGCCACAGAATTAATGGATGAAGAAAGTATTGCTTGTGAAGCGGAAAGCGAGCTTTTATGGTTAGAAGCGGCAGGATTTCCCGATAATTATTCCCTGCGATTTATTCTCTATCAAGGTCGCGGTTGTGAGGGCAATTGGTCGGCCACTGCCCTGCCAGAGTTGCTCGCCGCTTGGGACAATTTGCTTTACAATTTTTAAGAAAGCGGTGGGCATAAGTTAATTTTTGTCTCCCCCTCTTGACGTTTTGATTCCCCTGTGCTGCTATGCTTGCCCATCCGAGGACGAGGACCGATAATCTCACCTACACCCCGCCCCCATTGCTGAAAAACGGTTTTGCCATGACTCTCTATGTGGCCCTAAAAGCGCGAGAAACCTGGCAAAATACGATCGCTATTCCCGAACCAGTCTATCAAGAAACCATTTTCACCGGGGCCAATGCCGTCCCTATCTACGGGATTGTTTCCATTCCCCCGCAAGGGAAGGGAACAATTATCGGCACCTACGGCATCACGGGAGACTTAGATAATCAATGGTTTTTAAGAATTTTAGGCAGAAAAGCCGTAGCGAGAAACTACGCAGTCGTCCTCTTCGATTGGCGCGCCCACGGTAAGACAGCCGAATTATCCCCGACTCTCACCTCCGATGGCATCTATGAAGGGCTAGATTTCATTCATATTGCCGCCCAAGCCCAAAAAATGGGCTGTCCTGCTCCTTTTTGGTTCACGGGTTACTCTCTGGGGGGACAATTGGCCCTCTGGGGAATTAAATCGGCAGAGAATCAGGAAGATATGGGGATCGATCCCGTCGATATCGGTGGTGGTGCGGTAATTTGTCCTAATTTAGACTCTAATCGTTCTTTATCCTATCTCGTCCGGGATCCCTGGGGGAAACATTTGGAAAAAGCGATCGCCAGGGAATTACGCAAGTTAGCCAAACGCATCCATCAAGCTCATCCCGATCATATCGATCCCGAAGCAATTACTCGCGCCACCACGATTGCAGGATTCGATCGAGAATTAGTGATTCAAAACTTAGGATTTGAGACAGTTTTTGACT
The DNA here is from genome assembly GCF_020246295.1 of Microcystis sp. M090S1. NCBI lineage: Bacteria > Bacillati > Cyanobacteriota > Cyanophyceae > Chroococcales > Microcystaceae > Microcystis > Microcystis sp. M090S1. The sequence goes on from NZ_JADBTF010000248.1 coordinate 9,915, forward strand.
ATTATGCCGCTAGTAGTCCCTTGCCCTTTCAACCCTATTTAACTAAACCCACTTTTATCCTCTACGCGGCCGATGATCCCCTCTTTTCCCCCGCAGTTATTCCCGATCTGCAAGCAGCGATCGCCGATAATCCCCACGTCGATCTACTCTTAACCAACTATGGCGGTCATGTGGGTTATATCAGCAGTTTATCCTGTCAGCGTCAGTGGGGCGATAGCGATCGCTGGTGGGCATGGAATCGGGTTTTAGACTGGTTTGACCAAAAAACTGGCAAATAATACTAAATCCGTTGAGTATAGGTTACATATCACGATAGGCACTCATGCAAGAGGGGGAATAAATAATCAGTTTTTAATAACCAGATTTAGTATCAAAGGCCACTAGAAACTCCTCCACCTGTTCCCGAGTCGGTTGGGATGCGATCGCTCCTGCCCCCCTTGTCACCATTGCCCCCACCGCACAGGCATAAATCACCGCCTTACGGGCTAAATCGGCATTTTCCCCAATTTTATCGCCTCCAAGACCGGCACGAGCCAAAAAACCCGCCACAAAGCCATCTCCTGCCCCGGTTGTATCCACCACCTCCCCAGGAAAAGCCTCGACAGTGCCGCTATTTTTGCCTAAATGATATTTACAACCTTTTGCGCCGCCAGTAACTAGAATTGCCCCTAAATTGGGGTATTGTGATGATATTTCTCCGGGGGTATCAGTGCCAAATAACCATGCTGCTTCTTCCTCGCTACATTTGAGCAAATCGGCCCGGAAGATAAAATCTCGAATCCGATCAGGAGCGGCCTCAAGATTAGGCCAAAAAACCGGCCGCCAGTTGATATCGATCAATACTTTCACCCCGTAAATTTTAGCTAATTCGAGGGCGCGCATCATCGCCGCTCTCGCCGGGGGATAGGCTAACCCTAGGGTTCCCATAACTAGATAATCGGCATTTTTAAACATATTTTCGGCTAATAAGTCACCATTAAGGGCAGTATCGGCAAAATCCGTCGTTTTAATGCCGCCAAAACCCGCAAAATGTCTGTCTCCCCCAGCATCGCGGGTGACATAAACTTGTCGGGTGGGTAGGGTGGCATGATACTGTACACCAGTAGTATCGACTCCGAGAGCGTCTAGCAAGGCGATTAACTGTTCCCCTCGTTGATCTTTGCCCACACAACCGATAAAAGCCGAATTTATGCCCAATTTTCGCAATCCACAGGCCACGTTTGCCGGCGCACCCCCGGCATAGGTTGTCCAAGAAGTCACTTGCTCTATAGAGCGCTCGCTTTGATCGGCAATTAGATCAAAGAGGATTTCCCCTAAACAAATGACAGACACTGGCGAAGATCTTTGATTGTTAAGCATTGGTGTGGGAAGTGGGGTGTGGGGTGTGGGAAGTGGGGTGTGGGGTGTGGGGTGTGGGGAAGTGGGGTAATGGGGAAGTGGGGTAATGGGGAAGTGGGGAGATGGGGTAATGGGGAAGCTGTCTCATCACCCTATCACCCCAAAACCCTATCACCCTATCTCCTCCTGACGACCGACTCCCGCTCACTGATTAATAACTTGTCAAGAAATCACGATAAATCAACTAGAGATTATCTGAGGCATTGAGTATAATCAAACACATAGATTAGGGGAAATTGCTCATAAATCAGTCCGATCGAGCGTGAATCCTCTTTTATTTTTTAGTCTTAGACTAAGGAAATATCATGGTTGATTGTAGTCAGATTCAGTTTGACGAGGATAAAAGCAAGATAGATCTATCGCAACTACGAGAATTATTTAATTTAACCGCATTTTGGGCAATCGATCGCCGTTTAGAAGATTTAGAAACCGCAATTGACTATAGTGATCCGGTGGTGACGGTGTGGAATGAGCGGCAATTAATTGGTTTTGCTCGCGCCATTTCTGACGGCATTTATCGGGCAACTATTTGGGATGTGATTGTTCATCCCGATTACCAGGGAGCGGGTTTAGGGCGTAAATTAGTAGAAACAGTCTTGGCCCATCCCCGAATAAATCGGGTGGAAAGAGTCTATTTGATGACTACTAATCAAGAAAATTTTTACCGGCGCATTGGTTTCCAAAGCAACGCCACCACGACGATGGTATTATTTAATCGTTATCCCGAGGAGTTTTCCTATCCGGCGATCGAGGTAAAGAAAAAACGATCCGTGTGAGCTTGTCCTGACTATTGTTATCGATTTGATCTAAGCTCATTTCCCCCCCCGATACTTCGATAATGCCTTTCGCTAACTGGAATTTAAGACCGGGAGAAAGACCGAGAGCTTGAGTAAATTGTTTGACTTCTTCTGGCTTTGATTCTAAACTCAAAGGGGAAATTTCTGGCATTTGCCAGAGAGCGATTTCCCCGGGAAATTCTAGGGTAATAGTGACTTTTTTCTCGCCAAGGGCGCTTACCGATATACAAATAGAGCCGCTCGCTAAGTTGGTGATCGCTGCATCGACGAGAAGGACAAGAGCGGAGGATAAACGTTGATAATCGGCAATAATAGCAATATCATCGGTTAAAGGGCTAAATTTAAGCTTAATATTGCTATTAGCTGCCTGTAAATAGGTTAAACTTGCCCAATCTTGCCAGAGTTTAGTTAAAGAAAAAATTTCTTGATCGAGAGGTATAGTACCAGACTCTAGTTTGGAGAGATTAATCATCTCATCGAGCATTGCCATCAGTTTACAGCCCGCCAGTTGCCCCTGGGCGATAAATTCCCTTTCCTCGGCCGGACTTTCACAAAGATCGGCGAGAATCAGTTGATGGAGACTGATCATACTGCTCAATGGCGATCGCAATTCGTGGGCAACCCGTCCCAAAAAACTGCTTTTGAGGTGATTAATTGCCACGGCCATCTGATAAGCGAGGCGAGTTTGCTGTAATTCCCGTTTTAAAGCGTCAATATCGTCCATATTTACAGAAAAACTGCCCCTTGTCGTAAGATATCCCATCCTTGACATTGCCAACGCGCGACGGTGGAGGGTTGTCCACTATTGATTATTCCCCATGCTTGCCTTTCTGTGGGCGCTAACACCGTCACCGAGGGAAAAGTAGTCATAATCGCTTCTGGAGTCAATAAAGGCTCTTGTCCTGACAGATTAGCACTTGTGGTCGCTAAAACACCAGTTCGACCAAGAATTTCTCGTGCGATCGCATGAGCGGGAACTCGGATACCAATCGTGCTAGGATTTTTAGGGTTAAGAACTTTTGGTACTTTTTCAGCAGCAGGTAAAACCAAAGTTAGGGAGCCGGGCCAGTATTTTGCGGTCATTTGCCGCCAAATTTCCCTTTCTTCCTGATTTCCCTCGACGTAATCCCATAAATCTGCTGCTGAGGCCGCCATGAGAATTAAGGGTTTATCAAAAGTCCGTTTTTTAGCGGCAAAAATTAAGGCAGCATAGGGGGGAGAAACTGCTAAAGCGGGAACCGTATCCGTGGGAAAAGAAACCACTTGACCACTTAGGGCCGCGTGAACAATTTCGTTAAGAGAAGCAGTAGGCATTGAGAATTGAGCATTTTTGGGGACTAATTTAGCCTAAAACTTTTTGGTACAATTTTAAACGGGTAGGGTTGATTCATGAATCAACCCTACCTTGAATCAACCCTACCTTGAATCAACCCTACTTGATCAGCGGGGTATCTGAAAGTTTTTAACACCTACCTACTTATCTCCAACCAATTAGCGACGATTAATTATGAATGAGTCTGATACTTTGGCTAATCTCGAACAATTAGAATATATTCCCTACCTAGATACCACGGGTAATATCTGTGCTGATTTCCAGGGAAAAATCGGGGTTTATGCCATTTTTGATCGAGAACAAGTCTTAGAGTTTGTCGGCTATTCTCGTGATATTTATCTCAGTTTAAAACAACATCTTGCCCGACAGCCCCAAGCTTGTTATTGGCTAAAAATACAGTTGATTGATCGTCCTAATCGGACTATTCTCGAATCGATTAAACAAGCTTGGCTAAGAGAAAGTCAGGCAGTAATCGACAATGAAAAACTCTGGACAGAACCAATTGATGCTAAATTAGCCATGACTGAGACAGAAAAAGAATTTTATCAAAGTGCTGACGAATTGGGGCAAATCAAGTTATTAAAACAGGTATCCAGACGAGTAGAAAACGATATTTTATCAACCCTAGAAAAACGGGGAGTACAGATGGAAATTCGTTTTAATCCCAAGTTAAAAGAACAGGGTTTGCTCGATTTAAAGTAAAAATTACTAGGAGCGATCGATTCTCCAGACAAACCGCTATGATAGTATATCGCCCCATCCCGACACCAATGGAACAGCGATGACCACTCCAGACTGGCCAAACCTACTGCAGCAACTACTCGATCGAAAATCCCTTTCCCTTAACCAAGCTGAAGAATTAATGACCGGATGGTTAAACGGCCAGATTCCGGAAGTTTTATCGGGGGCGATTTTAGCGGCTTTGCAAGCAAAAGGAGTCTCGGCCGCGGAATTAGCGGGAATGGCCGGAGTTTTACGGCAACAATCTCGCTTAGAAGACCCTAAACCCCATACTACTCCCGTTATCGATACCTGTGGCACCGGCGGTGACGGGGCCGCAACTTTTAATATTTCCACTGCTGTGGCTTTTGTGGCGGCCGCCGGGGGCGTAAAAGTGGCTAAACACGGCAATCGCTCGGCCTCCAGTAAAGTCGGTTCGGCCGATGTTTTAGAATATCTTGGGGTTAATTTGAGCGCCCCTAGCGAGAAAGTAGCGGCGGCTTTAGATGGGGTGGGAGTGACCTTTCTTTTTGCCCCCGGTTGGCATCCAGCCCTGAAAAGTGTGGCTAATCTCCGCAAAACCCTGAAAGTTCGCACGGTTTTTAATCTTCTGGGCCCTCTAGTTAATCCTCTCCGTCCCACAGGTCAAGTTATCGGGGTTTATGACCGGCAATTTCTCACCCCCATGGCCACGGCTTTAGCACAAATGGGAACCCCAAAGGCGATTATTGTTCACGGCCGGGAAAAACTCGACGAGGTGGGGTTAGGAGATCTGACCGATATGGCTTTATTAAATAATGGCGAGGTGATTTCTGCGGCGATCGATCCCTTGTCAATTGCTATCCCCAGAGCCAGTTTAAATGCCCTTAAAGGCGGGGAAGTACCAGAAAATGCCGAAATCCTCAAAAATGTCCTGCAAGGGGGTGGAACGCCGGCTCAACGGGATGCTGTGGCGATTAATGCCTCTCTTGCCCTACAGGTGGCAGAAAAGGTCACTTTTGGCGACCATGCTGCCGGTTTCGCCCTCGCTTGCGACATTTTAGCCAGTGGGTTAGCTTGGCAAAAATTAGAGGAGTTGGTTAAGTTTCTCGCCTAGGACAATTCACAGGAGTCAGGAGACTCCGAGACAGGAGATTGCTTTTATTTATTCTCCCTATCTCCCCACTTCCCCACTCTGCAATAATTACTCGCAGCCAGAAATACGTTGGGCATATCATACTTTGTGCTTTTTGTCAAAAAAACTTTTTTTTTGCAATAAAACTACATAAAAAAAAGATCATCACTGCTGGTGAAATTGACTGATTTACCCGTTTCAATTAGGATACCCTTCTAGGTGTGGCAAAGGTTTCAACCCTTGCTGGTCAAAAAAGCACAGAATAACCCACTATGAAATTCAGTAAAATCGCTGTAACCATCATAACATCGTTGTTAAATAAAAATCTTTCTCAATTAATTCTTAAGAATTTATAAATATTGCGGAATGTTAATTTAAATATTCTCAAGTTTTTGCAGTCAATAAATAATTTTTGCTTATCTTTGTCGGAAAATAGAACTCTC
>NZ_JADBTF010000249.1:0-3995 GCF_020246295.1 Microcystis sp. M090S1
AATGGAAATTTTTTCTTTCTTCCAGACATCGATAATTTTTTGGCGAAAATCTACGGAATAGGGTCTCATAGGAAGCTGGTAAGTTCTATTATTTGTCTATTTGCTTTCCATTGTACCTCATAGCTCCAAGAATTGCTATATTGCCAGAACAACAGTCACTAATGCACCGGAGAGGAGATTGTCAATCCAGTCTTTATTAGTTTGATAGAATTGTATTATAGAATTCCACATAAGCCTATTTTAGATTTGAGATTTTCGATTTGAGATTGCGGAATGTGTGTCTAAAGATTTGTAGAAAATTAATTCGACTTCTTTTCACCGGTGAGAATATTCTTCCTCCTCGCTACGATAAGGCAAATTTTAGCTGCTTGTAAGTCCCTATTACCAACATATTGCCACAGGCAAGAATCGATATCTACAGGGTAAGCACATCTTAACAATCCTTGACAAAAGCTGCTGTCGGGTTGGGTTTCGTTCCTTGCTAACAGTATTGGTGTTGCTGAATTAAGGTATGAATGCCAACTTTGCACCGCATCGAAAAGTTAGTTTGTATCTAGGTTTTAAAAATCCCACAAAAGAAGATTTATACCAAATCCGCTTTTAATATTACGACTAACTCCCGATCGAACTTCAAAAACCCAGTTATGGATTTTTTCCCCCTACTCCCCACTCCCGATTAAAATTGAATTTCACTCATATCTAGGGATAAAAAGCGATCGAGTCCTAAATACATCCAATAAATAGAGTTTGGGGATTCCTGAATAGTTTTTTGAAATCCCAAGACTGCAGCTAATTTCTCATAATCGGGATGAATAATCAAAGTATGTAAATCGCAGAGATTAGGAAAATCTAATGTCATTTTCTGGAGAGTTTTTTGGGCATCTTGCAGAAAAATTAAACGATATTTATCTAAATAATTAGCATCGATCATCCAACTGCGAATAAATACCGAAAGACAATTTTCATCTCCCACGGATGCCATTTTAAAAGGATCCTGTTCGTTGATCGCACTTAGATGTAAACTCTTGTTAGGAGAGGTAAAAAAATTCGCTTCCGACTCGCTTGCGGTGGGATAGAGGAGATAAAAACCGACGGGATTAAGATTATCTACCCGACGCAAAACTCGCATACCTGTGGTGTAATCTTTTGCCCAACCCCGCAACAGACGAGAAATGCGATGGGGAATTGCTTCAGCATTGCGATTCATCCAGTTATAATTGCGTGTCAGCAAGTTAGCCACAGGAATCGCATCACAACGGGGATTAAATTGATCTAATTGCAATTCTACAGATGATTCTGAGCTATCAGGCTCTAAAATCTCCGTAATTGGCTTGATTTTAATTCTGGTTGTGTTGCCGTCAAAAATTTTTTCAATTAAACCAAGGGCTGCTAATTTATCTAACATCATACCGGCAGAGCGATCGCTGCCCTGGTCCTGATCCTGATAAAATAAATCCGATGCTTGCCGATGGGTACAGATAATGGCAGTGGTGGGAAAAATTAACTGGGATAAGGGGGGTTTTACCTGTCCCTCCTTGGCAATCGCATAAATCCAGAGACGCAGAAAACAAGTGGCACGCACCCGGGTTAATCCCACTCTCCCCACTAAGCACTCGATCATTTGTTCTTGTTTTTCCCAAGAAAACCAAATTTTCAGATGTTTAATCTCCATCTTTTTGCTCCTAGATTCTGACAACGATTATACTTGATACTTCACCACACTTCACCCCACTTCACCCCAGTTCTCAACCCTCCCCCTACTAGATAGCGCTCATTGTTGTTGCACCTCTAGAACCGACAGAATGGTTCCAGAAACATTTAGGAGACGATTATGAACGATAAAAAATACGGTACTGCTCCCAGTCATACTCAAGCGTGGATTTTTCAAACTTGGTTATCTTTTATTGTCTCTATTTCTGCCACTTCTTTAGGAGTTATTTATCTACCAGTAGATCCGTGGATTAAAGGTTATTTAGGCATGGGTTTACTATTTAGCGTCGGTTCCACCATTAGTTTATCAAAAACTGTCCGCGATGTCGAAGAATCTAAACGCTTAATTAATCGCATTGACGAAGTAAAGTTAGAACGAATCTTGACTCAGTACGATCCTTATAAGGAGTAGTTTTTCTCAGTTATTGGTTATCAGTTTTTTCGATTATTCTCACTCTTTTTTCTGACTTAGGAGAGTTTATATGCTATTCACAACTAATCTCATCGGTGTGACCAAAGGAATAATTTCTCTTTTACAAAATCCTGGTAACATTCTGTCTGTATATGATATTGAAGATGGACTAAAAGAGAGTTGGTTACAGCGATTATCTTTGCAATATGTTAAAAGCGATCGGGAGCATCTCACCTTTGTAACTCCTAAATTAAGTTTTATGTCAAGCTATTTTGAAAGCCTTGCTAGAAGCAAGTTTCATCGACAAGTATAATTACTCACTTGCACAAATGAGATGCCTCCTCCCTAACAAATAAACAAACCAATAGATACTTGAGGCAATGATGATTGCAGAATTAAATATCCGGTTAGAAGCCCACGAAAAAACAACCGAAGAGATAAGGCTACGGAAGGAAGATATCGACCGGCAGTCGGCCGAGTTTAACCAGTGGATGACCAGAATCAAAGCAAGGCTGGATGCGATCGCAGGCAAGATCGAACGGGCCAAAAACAACACCAAGTAGGGTTTGTGGCAAAAAGTTTTTCCTGGGGGCCGGGTGTGGGGTGTGGGGTTTTACCAGTTTTGAGGTGGCCAATTACCTAATTTTCAGGGAAAAAGTGCCTAAATTTCCCCCCGATCACTCCCATATCCAGTACTTTTTGATTGACAAAAGGTCTAAAAGTCTTACCCAACAAGGTTTTTAGATTTATTCAGCAAGCCCTAAGTAAGCTTTCTTGGGCATTTTATCTCCCTGTCTTTAACGCTCTTGGAGGGAGTCTGGCAAAAGTCTTACAGTCTCTAAACCCTAGCTCTCTTATGGAGTAAGCCTTCAAGCTATCGCTAACTAACAGAAACCCGAAATTTGAGTTTTTATTAGAAAAAAAGTTAGCGATCACTTGTCAACCAAGGGTTTCAGAATCTGGATTCGGTCAGGGATTTCCGAAAGTTCCAGAAGAGCGTTAAGTAGTCGTGCAAAATTAATTTCCTAGTCGAGACTCCGAGACTCCGAGACTCCGAGACTCCGAGACTCCGAGACGGGGGACTCCGAGACAGCTATCAGGGATCAGATTTGAATTTTTAGTTCACTGTTTACTGGTCACAGCAAAAAGCTTTTGGCTGACGGGTGACGGCTTGGATGTGTAATTAATTTTGCTTAGGTACTTAATCGTTTTATCATAACAGGATTTAGTATTAGGTGCTGCGTGACGGTGAACAGCAGGGAAAACCAAATCGTCGGGATCGGTATCGCCGTCCATTTTACGGTGGTGAGGATGTCAACGGTAAAATTTCCGTAAAGAGGTTGATTCCTATTGATTTATATATCAAGTTCCCTGCCGCAAAGAATCGATAGATACTTGAGGCAATGATGATTGAAGAATTAAATACCCGGTTAGAAGCCCACGAAAAAACAACCGAAGAGATAAGGGAACGGAAGGAAGCTATCGACCGGCAGTCGGCCGAGTTTAACCAATGGATGACCGGAATCAAAGCAAGGTTGGATGCGATCGCAGGCAAGATCGAACGGGCCAAAAACAACACCAAGTAGAGCGAACGCAAAGCGCTCGCTACGCCAGATCGCATTCTCTCGCTCAAAGGAAAAGGTGCTTCATGAGTTTATTGTCGGCAAATCGATCGCTTCGACCAACTAACCGAACATAACCCCACCTTATCACCCCAACAAGAAATACTTTTGTCAAACCCCTTTACAAACCGATACAAAGTCTCTAAGATAGAGACATCATCAATCGTACCTCGATAACTTAATAGGAATCATAAACCAATGACCACCACTCTACAACAGCGCGAGAGCGCTTCCCTGTGGGAGCAGTTCTG
>NZ_JADBTF010000025.1:0-7620 GCF_020246295.1 Microcystis sp. M090S1
CCAAGCTTTTCTGGTCGGAACCCCCTAAGCCGAGTTTTCAAGGTGCTGCGCCGTCCACTTGGTTTTCGAGACTGGCCTTTTAATTCTAACGTAAAGCCAACCTAGAACGGCGGGGTTTCAGACCCAAAATTTCCGATGAACGGGAACTAGAGGAAATTCTGGAAATGGCACGGGATGCGGCGGAAAAAGCCCGATCGATGGGCGAGGTAATTACAGAAAATTCAAAAAAATGGCGAGAAAGAGCGAAACAATCGCCGCAAGTGAGATCGGGTGGCTGAAGTAACCGAACCGATATTTATGGGGAATAGTCGGGGGTTCGATCGATACGATAAACTAAACGATATCCACTCCAGAAAACCGCGATGGTTCAAGCGACCGAATATCTCTATATCGTTCGAGACGACGAGATCTTACACGGGGAACCAATTATCAAAGGAACCCGTACACCCGTCCGCGCCATCGTCGAAACTTGGCGTCTGGGGGTCGCTCCCGAAGAAATACCCCTAGGAATGCCCCATCTGACGTTAAGTCAGATTTTCAGTGCGTTGACCTATTACAGCGACCATCTAGAGGAAATTAACGCTTATATCGAGCGTAACCACATTCCCGACGACTTAATCGATCCGCTGCTAAAAAATTCGTGAATAATCTCTTCGGTGTAAAGGAACCCTTGTCACATCGAAACATTTCCTTAAGATATAAGACCGAAGGTTCAGTCTGGATACAGAATTGATATACCTAGAATCGCTACTCTGGCTCACCCTCTAGGCCATTCCCTTCCAGACTGCTAGGCTATTAGACAAGATGAATAACAATCAAACTCCACGGAAACAAGGACTATACGATCCCCAATTCGAACATGATGCTTGTGGTGTCGGTTTTATCGTTCATAAAACTGGTAAAAAGTCCCATGATATTGTTGAACAAGCCTTAACAATTTTATTAAACCTCGATCACCGTGGCGCGTGCGGTGCGGAAAAAAATACCGGAGATGGGGCGGGTATTTTGTGCCAAATCCCCGACCTATTTTTCCGGAAAGTGACCAGTAATCTAGGTTTTACCTTGCCGGCAGCCGGACAATACGGGGTAGGAATGCTTTACACGGCCCCTGATGCCGAAATTCGCGGGAAAGGTCGGCAGGAATTCGAGAAAATCGCCGCCGAAGAGGGGTTAAAAGTTCTCGGTTGGCGTGATGTTCCCACGGATAACTCCAGTTTAGGCAATTCGGCCAAATCTACCGAACCCTTTATCGAACAGGTTTTTATCGAACGCGATGCCAATTTAAGTGATGATCTGGCCTTTGAACGCAAATTATACGTTATTCGCAAACGTTCCCACCTCAGTCGTCAATCTTTTAATCGTTACTGGTATCCTTGCAGTATTTCGAGTCGTACCATTGTCTATAAAGGGCAATTAATGCCGGTACAGGTGGGTGACTATTTTCCCGATTTACGCGACCCCGACTTTCAAAGCGCTTTAGGATTAGTCCATTCCCGTTTTAGTACCAATACCTTCCCCAGTTGGGAACGCGCCCACCCTTACCGTTATATTGCCCACAATGGCGAAATTAATACCCTGCGAGGTAATATTAACTGGATGCACGCCCGTCAGTCGATGTTTGCCTCACCCTTGTTCGGGGAAGACATCAAAAAAATCCAGCCGGTAATTAATATCGAGGGTAGTGACTCCTTAATTTTTGATAATGCCCTAGAATTAATGGTTTTATCGGGGCGTTCTCTCCCTCACGCTGTCATGATGATGATTCCTGAACCCTGGGCGGCCCACGAATCGATGAGTGACGAGAAAAAAGCTTTTTATGAATACCATTCCTGTTTGATGGAACCCTGGGATGGTCCGGCCTCGATCGCTTTTACCGATGGTACGATGATGGGAGCAGTGTTAGACCGCAATGGTTTACGTCCTTCCCGTTACTACGTCACCAAAGATGACCTAGTAATCATGGCATCGGAAGCGGGAGTTTTACCCATTGAACCGGAACGCGTCGCTTTTAAAGGTCGTCTGCAACCCGGCCGGATGTTCCTTGTGGATATGAAAGAAGGTCGTATCGTGGCCGATGAGGAGATAAAAGAAGGTATTGCCAAAGCTCATCCCTATCGCCAGTGGTTAAACGAAAATTTAGTCAATTTAGATGATTTACCGGCTGTGGAAACTGCCCCACCTGAAACTCCTGTTTCCCTAATTCAACAGCAAACCGCTTTCGGTTACACTTTTGAGGAATTACGTCTTTTATTAGCCCCCATGGGCCGGGATGGAGTGGAAGCAGTGGGTTCCATGGGTTCCGATACACCCCTAGCCGTCTTGTCCGATCGGCCAAAACTGCTTTATGATTACTTTCAGCAGTTATTCGCCCAAGTCACTAACCCCCCGATTGACTCGATTCGCGAAGAAATTATCACCTCTCCCATCACCACTATCGGCGCGGAGAGAAATCTCTTGGATCCGCAGCCCGAAAGCTGTCACCTGATTAAACTTAACTCTCCCATCCTCACTAATGCCCAATTAGCGCGTTTACAGGGCAATAGCGAATTTAAAACCGTGACTATTCCCATTCTCTTCGATCCCACTTCGGGAGTCGAGGGGATGCGTAGCACAATTGAGGCAATTTGTCAAGAGGTGGACGAGGCAATTTTAGCGGGCGCGAGCATTATTATTTTAAGCGATCGAGGTATCGATAAAAATCACGCCCCGATTCCCTCACTGCTGGCGGTTGCCGGTTTACACCACCACCTCATCCGGCAGGGAACCCGTACCCGCGTCGGCCTTGTCCTGGAATCCGGCGAACCCCGGGAAGTGCATCACTACGCCCTTCTCCTCGGTTATGGTTGCGGTGCGATTAATCCCTATCTAGCCTTTGCCACCCTCGGCAGTATGATCGAGGAAGGTTTATTGGTAGGAGTTGACCACCAGAGTGCCTGTAAAAACTACATAAAAGCCGCCACCAAGGGCGTAATTAAAGTGGCCTCTAAAATTGGCATTTCTACCCTGCAAAGCTACCGTGGGGCGCAAATATTCGAGGCTATTGGCTTAAATCGATCGGTAGTCGATCGCTATTTTACTTGGACAGCTTCCCGCATTGAAGGGGCCGATTTAGAAATTATTGCCAAAGAATCCCTGCTCAGACATGGCCACGCTTTCCCCGACCGGGACGTTAATGTGCATACCCTCGATATTGGCGGTGAATATCAATGGCGTAAGGACGGGGAAGCCCATCTTTTTAGCCCAGAAACCATTCATAACCTGCAACAAGCGGTAAAATTGGGCAAATACGACCTCTTTAAGCAGTATTCCCAACTGGTCAACCAACAAAATCAAAAATTCTTCACCCTGCGGGGATTATTAACCTTTAAAAACCGGGAAAGTATCCCCATCGAAGAAGTGGAACCGATTGAAGCGATTATGAAACGCTTTAAAACCGGGGCCATGAGTTACGGTTCCATTTCCAAAGAGGCCCACGAATCCCTCGCTATTGCCATGAATCGTATCGGTGGCAAGTCGAACACCGGGGAAGGGGGCGAAGATTCCGAGCGCTACACTTGGACAAATGAACAGGGAGACTCGAAAAATAGTGCCATTAAACAGGTGGCTTCCGGCCGTTTTGGTGTCACCAGTCTTTACCTCTCCCAAGCGCGAGAATTGCAGATAAAGATGGCCCAGGGGGCAAAACCTGGCGAAGGCGGTCAATTACCGGGTAAAAAAGTCTATCCTTGGATTGCCAAAGTCCGTCACTCCACCCCCGGAGTTGGTTTAATCTCTCCCCCACCCCACCACGATATCTACTCGATTGAAGACCTAGCGGAGTTGATTCATGACCTAAAAAATGCCAATCGTGCGGCCAGAGTGAGCGTAAAACTGGTTTCTGAGGTGGGAGTTGGCACAATCGCCGCCGGAGTCGCTAAAGCTCACGCCGACGTGGTTTTAATCTCTGGTTTCGATGGTGGGACTGGTGCCTCACCCCAAACCTCGATTAAACACGCGGGTTTACCCTGGGAGTTGGGACTAGCAGAAACCCATCAAACATTGGTGTTAAATAATCTTCGCAGTCGCATTGCGGTGGAAACCGATGGCCAGATGAAAACTGGCCGCGATGTGGTGGTGGCGACCCTATTGGGGGCCGAAGAATTCGGTTTTTCGACCGCGCCACTGGTGACGTTAGGCTGTATTATGATGCGGGTTTGTCATCTTAATACCTGTCCGGCGGGGGTAGCGACCCAGGATCCGTTATTACGGAAGAATTTCATCGGGGATCCTGAATATACGGTGAATTTCATGAAATTTATCGCCCAGGAAGTGCGGGAAATTATGGCCGAATTGGGATTCCGCACCTTAAATGAAATGGTGGGGCGAACTGATGTATTAGAGCCGAAACAGGCTGTAGAACATTGGAAAGCGAAAGGAATTGACCTAACTCCAATTCTCTATCAACCGGAGGTAGATGCAGAGGTAGGACGCTATTGCCAGATTCCCCAGGACCACGGTTTAGATAAGTCCTTGGATATAACCGTTTTACTGGATTTATGCAAGGATGCCATTGAAAAAGGCGAAAAAGTCAAGGCGACACTACCGATTAAAAATATTAACCGCGTGGTGGGGACGATTTTAGGCAACGAAATCACTAAACGTCACTGGGAGGGTTTACCCGAAGATACCGTACATCTCCATTTTCAGGGCAGCGCGGGGCAGAGTTTCGGTGCTTTTGTTCCCAAAGGAGTGACACTGGAGTTAGAAGGGGATGCCAATGATTATGTGGGTAAGGGTTTAAGCGGTGGCAAAATCATCGTTTATCCGCCCAAAGGTTCCACTTTTGTGGCCGAGGAGAATATTATCATCGGTAATGTGGCTTTATACGGCGCGACCAGTGGTGAGGTGTATATTTCTGGGGTTGCTGGGGAACGTTTTGGGGTGCGTAACTCTGGGGTGACTACGGTGGTTGAGTCCGTTGGCGACCACGCTTGCGAGTATATGACTGGGGGTAAAGTCGTTGTTTTAGGGCCTACCGGTCGCAATTTCGCCGCCGGGATGAGTGGTGGTGTCGCCTACGTCCTCGACGAGTCGGGGGATTTCGCCACTCGTTGCAATACCCAAATGGTGGCTTTAGAGGCGCTAGAAGGGGAAGAAATCGACGATTTACGCGAGTTAATTCAACGCCATGCTGATTACACCCATAGTCAAAAAGCAGCCCTGGTTTTAGCAAATTGGTCGGAAATGTTGCCCAAGTTTGTTAAAGTAATGCCCAAGGATTATAAGCGGATGTTGCAGTGTATTAAAGAGGCGTTAGATTCCGGTTTAACTGGCGATTCTGCCCTCGATGCGGCTTTTGAAGCCAACGCCCGCGATGTGGCAAGGATTGGCGGTAGTTAGAGTTTCATGGGGGGCTGAATAAGCCCCCTTTTTTTCAATAGACAAGTTAAAATAGAGGGTAGATGTTGTTTATAGACCTAACTCCTGTCATTCCAATGGACACACAAAACAATTTTCTCACCTTTGAAATCTTCGCATTTGACACTTCTAATCAATCTCATATCAAAACTCCTGATAATTTAGTCCATCTTCTCGCCTCGAATAATTCATTTTGGAAGGGAACACAACAAATAGATTGTAACAGTCGCCAAATCAAGGATAATTTTATAGAAATTACAGTAAATCCAATTAAATTTGATCAAGACAGCAAAGATAAATGTATTACAGGTTTTTCAATTGTTGTAAAGGGAGAATATGGTTGTTTAGAACCTCAACGTATTCCAATTTTAAAATTTTTCAAAGACCAAAAATTAGAAAAACTGGATATAGTAAAAGACGAAATTTCTGAACAGATTGCTGATCAAATTTATCCTTATATTAATCGTGTGGAACGCCGTTTAAGAGACTACATAACGAAATTCATGACAACCAAGATAGGAGTGAATTGGTGGAAAACGGAAGCCCCCGAAGAGTTGATCAAGAAAGTTAATCACAGAAAAAATAATGAAAAAGAATTTTCAATCCATATTGACAATCAACTCTATCTGATAGATTTTGATGATTTAGGTGAGTTTATATACAAGCTTTCATCTGGTTGTAGAACCAAAGAGGATTTAATTAAAAAAATTGATAGGCTTGAAGAAACTCCCGAAGCAATTCGTAAATTAAAAGAAGAAACTAAAAGCAACGGTGATAAGTTTTTTAAGGAATCATTTAAAGACAGAAATTTTCAATCTAATTGGGAGAAACTGTATAAAACCAGAAACAAAGTAGCTCATAATAATCTTTTTACCCAAAAGGAGTTGGACGAAGCCCAAAAAATATACCAAGACTTAATTCAAACAATCAAGAACGCGGAGCAGAAACTTGAAGGACTGATATTAACTACTGAAGAAGTAGGATTAATACAAGAAGAAGCAAATTCTATAGAAGATAGACAATATCCCATCGAAAAATTGATGGATATAGTAGGAAAGTTACCATCCAAAAAATTGATGGCTCCATTAAGAAAGTCACCATCCAAAAAGATGGATCTAGTAGGAAAGTTACCATCATGCCATTCTCTTATCACTCCTTCTGGCTTAAACTTAAGACGAATGAAAACCGAAAAATTGATGGATGCATTAAGAAAGTTACCATCCGAAAAATTGATGGATCTATTAAGAAAGTCACCATCTGACGGGTTCTTCGGTTTGTGCTATGCAATGGACGGAGTTATAAGGGATGAAACCCTTATAGAGAAAGACATTGATGCGATTTTGTCAATTGTTTTCGATCTAGAACGAACTAATCAATAGAACTCTTGCCAGATAAGGATTTAGTCGATTTATGCCACCCTATTGAACCATACCAAGTAACGAAGAACCATCTGACGTTAAAAAAATGATAGATTAATACGAGCGAGATAGGAAAGAATTTATTGAAAACAAGAGAAATTAATGAACGCAATTTATGAACTTTATTCCGATGTAATTTTACTACAAAACATTCCCGAAGAATGATTATCCGCAGGAGACGTGGGGACATTGGTAGAAAAACATCAAATCGAGGGATTAGAAAGGGGTTATAGTGTCGAGTTTTTCAATATGTTGGGAAAAACGATTACTGTTGTCACCATGGCCGAAAATTCCCTCCGTTTCCCCACCCACGAGGATCGACCTTGACCCTACAGGACTGATATTTTCCAATCTTTAGCAGAATATCGGCATCTAGAAGAGGGTGCGATCGCACGGCAGTTATAGTTGAGAGGGTGTGTTACACTAACCTTAAGGCACTGTGTAGGCCGTACTCGAATTACTTCTCAACAATCCATGATGATAAAAAATCTACGAGTTAGTTATGATGGAATGGTTTTCCGTCCCGAAGAAAAGATTGAATTAGAACCCAATACCCATTACATCATCCAAATTATTTCTCGGGAAGATCCACTAGAAAATAACCATAAAAATGCTTGGGAACTGTTAGAAGAAATGGCTGGCACCTATGAAGCTCCAGAAGATCGGTCAAGGGAACACGATCATTATTTATATGATACTCCCAAAAGAAATATAAGCGATGAATAAGTCCAAACTTTTTTTAGATACGGTCTTTATCCAAGCAATTCTCAATCCTCATGATCAATATCATCAAATTGCTATGCAG